>NZ_JBQEIL010000005.1:124901-207700 GCF_052102835.1 Vagococcus sp. | reverse complement strand
TTTTTCCGACAATTTCAAACCGCCATAAACCTACATTTTTAAACCGCTATTGACAATTGATAATAACTTCCAAATTCATCGCTCCTTCACTTCATTTTGGGTACAAAAATAGCACCTAACCTTTTTATTGGTTAAATGCTATTAGTTGATTATTTCGATTTCTTTTACTTCACTCTCATTAAAGCCAACATACTTATGTTTATCAGTTTCAATTGTAATTTCATCATAAAGTTCATCTTCTGTATCAAGTTTTCCTGTAAAAGTATTACAGAACCCTTCAAGAACTTGATTATCTGTGAATATTACCTTAATCCGCTTGCCTAAAAAACTTTCAAAATCCATTATGATTCACCTCTTTCTTTGATTGGTACAATGTGTGTTCTTTTTTTAGCGTGATGAATTTTAAAAGTACTTGTTTCTTGATTTCCCTTTAAACTGACAGCAACGCCTTTAAAATCATTCGCAATTATAAGCTCTGTATTTTTACGAGTGACACCATCTTTTTGCCTTTCAATAGTTCCAGTACCAGCATACTTATCAAATAAATCTTGCACATTCACATCATCATTAAAATAACTTTTACCTTCAGCAACTGTAGATCTCATATGCGGAGCTTGCTTATCTTGATTGATGACTGAACCATATCGACCATCTTTTAACCGAGATTTAACAAAGTAATTATCTTTAAGCTGGTCCCATCCGCTATCTTCATTATACTTCATTTCTTGAAATTTATCGAATGTTTCAGGTTTATCTTTACTCCCTAAAATATCTTTGTACTTGCCATATTGTTTTTTATCTGAACTTTCGTTACGTACTTTTTTAAGCATCACAGGATTAGTGTACTTATCCCTCCACTCGTTAAAGCTCATATCATCAACAAGCTTGCCTTTTCCAGTAATTGGATCTCGTGACCACCTCTTGAGACCAGGGAAATTAACAGATGGGACAGTCGTACAACGGCAATTAGGGTGACTATCGACAATAGGACGTTTCGCATTTTTTGAACCAACAATAAATGTTTGACCGTCAAAATTTCCGCATAACTCACATGTATGAAGTTCAAGCGTGGCAAGCCATTCATACTCTTTAACACCCTTTCGCTCATAAGCAAGCTGACTTGCCTCATCAGCTAAATGAGCCATTTCAGTTTGAACTAAAGTCGTCATTCTGTTTCTAAGACCCGAGTCGATATTTTTCATCATTGCTTTAACAGTTCTATCAACACCCCAACCGTTCGTCATACTGGCTGTTAACGTCTTATCTAACTTTTTAGGTAAGTCTCTAACATAATTACCCCAAACCTTGATGAGAAGTTACCACCTTTCCAACGAGCGTTTAAGGCTGTATCAATTTGACTAGTAGTTAGACCTGCGAAGTCACTTGTTAATGAACCCAAATCATCCAACTCATAAATGTTACGTAAATACGTCTCATGATATCCTTCGCCTAAATAACGTTCTAAGCTTTCTCTTTCGATGCTGGCATATTCAGCCATTCGATGTGCTATCTGTGCTTCAAGTAGCTCCAGCCGACTAATACGTGATTTATAATACTCTCTGTTTAGTTCTTGAGTATAACCACCAGCTTTAGCTTTACGCTTAAATTCATCAAGCGACATCTTCCATTTCTTTTGTTCGGTTTTACTTAATAATTCCTTTGCATCATCTTCACTGATACTATCATTCTTAGCATATTTTTTAACCCACGAATGAATCTCCTGATTAATTTCTCGCGACATCTGATCAATGCGTTTATCAAGTGTTTTGATGTATTCCTCATTGTCTTTCTCACGATCAATATCAATTTGAAGAAAGCGACGTTGCCAATATTTAGGCTTACTCATCGTCATCATCAACAATTGGATTAGTTACTGGTTTATAGTCATCTTCCATTCTAAAATCTTCAGTTAGCTCTTGATTAAGTTCCATAATCTCTTCTTGCCAATCACTCACTAAAGGATTAGATTTGGCAATCGCTGACTTACTAGTAACCGTTGATAACTTGCTGATAATGTCCGCTTTCTCTAAATCGTTATTGATGGATGTTCTAGTCCATGTTTGTTCGATAATAACGTCAGGGTCTTCACCTAAATAGATTAAAATAAACTTAATTAACTCAGCAAACCCTTCTCTAAATTCAGTTTCGAGCATCGAACATTTAAGCTCTAATAAAGAATAAATCTGCTTCAATGCTACACCACTATTGTTCTGACTGATATTTTTTTGCGGGTCCACACCTTGTCCCAAAACAAATATAGACTCACGAGTCATTTCTAAAATTTTAACTCTAGCTTCAATCGGGATATCAATCGCTAAAGTATCAATGCCAGACTTCTCGCCATCCCCGTCTGAGTCGATTTTAACCATCTTGTACTTTTTCAAATCCTCTAAAAACTCTCGTTTATCCTCACCACCGTAATTAGTCAGTACGAATATAATTTCTTGAACATCATCTAAATCATTAACAAATCCACTGTAAACTTTATCGTACACATCAACTAATCGCTTGATAGCGTCGAGGTCTGACATCTCTTGATTATTGTTTCTAAACGGAATGAATGGCACACGACCCCACTCATGTGTAATAAAATTTGAGTCATCGATTTTAGCATCTGTTGACTTGTCGATAATATCAAAAATTCTGTACTCGTTTAACTTACTTCCATCATCCATCTTTTTAGAAAAGGCCCAACAACCGACGTCATTCCAGTATTCGTAAACAACGATACGCTCAGATTGTTCATTCAACGTTTCATATACTCGTAGAACTGCTTCAAGCGTCTTAACACCTAAACGATTTGAATAAATTGGAATAATCTGTGTGCTTTCAACTTGCGAATATCTAAAGAACCCGTCAACGTTATCTCGCCAAACATGAACCCAACTTATTCCCGTATTACCAGCATCTACACATAAGTCTTTCGCCACTTTAAAATAGCTATTGCCTAATAATTTTAGGATGTCATTATTTATACTGTCATCTTTCACCTTGCCTTTTTTGCTGCTAAAAATTTGTTTGAACTTCTCAAAAAAGGTTAAATCTTTTTGACCATCATCAACGTCAAAACGAGGAGGAATAGACATCGCATAAGAAGCTTTTTGATTTAATAACAATGGATGCCAGCCGTGACTAATTCTATTATCTGCATTCCTTAATGGATTGTCATCATTTGAACGCCCTACTTTATCTAATGGATTTTTAGCAGATAAAATATCATTTTCGTTCTTATAATACCGTCTAGCAATTGCTGCTTTAGATTGAAATGCTGAAAGCTCTGCTTCTTTGTCCTTGATTAACTTTTTCATTTGTTCTATTTCCAAACACTTACGCCTCCTTTTTTCTTAGTCATAGTTTCTGCAATACCCGTTATCGCATTTTGTGCGTCATCGTGAGCGTTCTTTCCTTGCGCTTGATATGTCGTCATTGATTCATAATATTCAGGCCAACGTATTGACCAATCTGACGGAAAATAAACATTCTGTTCAATCCAGTAAGAGTTTGAATAAATACGAGAATTTTTATTATCTGATTGATGAAACCATACGACGGCTGTTGCAGACTTTCCTTTAATCTTTTCTCTCACATTTCTTGCAAAGCCTCGACCACCATTATTTGACTCGATACGAGCATGGTTAACTTTGTTGTTTATAAACTGATTAGCAACTGCTTTTTCGGTATATTCCATTGGCTTTTGAGTATAAATGATGTCAATCACTTCAATTCGACCGTCATGAGTTTCGCCCCAAACAATCGAACACAGATAATCCTTACCTTCATCTGCCGTATCTGTATAAGACCAAACTTTTTTGTATTCAGAACGAACATCATACGTTTTGAATGACTTGTAAAGCCGTCCTTCCTGGTCAATCGGTTTTTGTTGATAGTTTGCATTTGCGATTGATGGACCAATAGCCGCTACTCGTTTCTTATAATCTTCAAATGATAAAATACCTGAGCAAAGCATTTCGTTTGTTTCTTCATTCAGCAAAGCTTTTCTCTTAAAAATACGGAGTTTATAGCCCACCTTAGGCATTTCATCAATGATTCGACCAGCCAAATCTTTAGAATGCCAACGTGTCATAATTACGACTATTTTCCCGCCTTTTTCCACACGTGATAACATTTGTTTAGTGAACCAATCCCATTGCTTTTGAAGCGATAACTCATTAGTTGCATCCTGAATGCCTTTGATGACATCATCAATAATCAACCAGTCAAAACCTTTACCAGTTGCTGAACCATTTGGTGATGTCGCTAAATAAGACAACTTAGCACCTTGAAGCGCCCATCTTTTAGCCGCCGATGAGCCATGCTTCATTTTGGCATTCGGGAAAACATCCGTATAAACAATCTGATCGTCTGTCACGCGTTCTTCAACAATCATGTCACGTACTTCTTTAGAAAAGTCTGTTGCCATCTCTTCGTTATAAGAACCAGTCGCAAAACGTAATTTAGGATTGTTACCAAGCCCCCACTCAACAAAGCGACCTGCTGTTAACGACTTACCATGACGAGGCGGGACGTTGATTAAAAGAATATCCTCATCAGACTTCTGAAACTCTTCAAACTCATGACAAAGCTCTTTTAAATAATCTCTATCATTCTTGTAAACTTCTGGAACCGTCAATTGACAATAAGAAAAGAAGTCATCGCGTGCATTACGCAATAACTTCTCTCGCTCTAATTCTTTCAATTCCTTTAATAATCGATACTCAGCAACTTTATCCATCATCATCACGAGGAATCGCTAACTCTTGTTTTAACTCATCAATCCGTTGTTCTAGCTCTTCGTCTGTCAATCCATCCGCATTCGTATGAACACGAGCTTGAATTTCATGAACATCAACCGCTTTATACCCCGCCCTATCCAATAAATCTTTCGCTGCATTAATTCGATCCGCATCTTTTGACTTTGGATTATTGACCACTTGAGATAAAATCCGACGCGCATCAATCGCATCGTAGAAAAACTCACGCTTTAGCTCTTTTTCAAGTTGTTTTTCTCTGAAATCCAAATATTCAAGAACTATAGGATTTTGAAGGAGTTGATAGGCCTGAGACGATGCAGATTTAAAACTGTATCCAGCACTAATCGCGGCCTGCGTAGCATTCTTTTTTCTCAGTTTCAAGTATTCATCCACAAATAGTTTTTGTTGCCTTGTAGGCTGTCTCATGACTCTTCACTTCCTTTCTTTCCTTTTCTTATTTACCATGAAACTACTAAGCACGAAGAAGTTGAAGGAGTCTTTCACTTCCTTTTCATTTTATTTTTTGGGTTGCTTAGCAGTTTGATAGTAAATAAAATACCAGGTAGTTTAGTTTGTCCGGAGAGACATTACTACCTGGTAAAAGTTAAATTAACACTATTAGAATAACCTGTCATAAGCAATAACAACATAAGATATATGAGAGTACATTTATGATACATTTTAAAATAAACGCAACTGACTATCAGTCTTTATCTTAGCTGAATAATAATCTATCTCTTCTCTTTTTTTCATTCTTTCTTCCCGATTAGATTCATAGTCATCAACAAAATTTAAAATACCTCTAACCTCACTATGCTTTTTTCTAATATACGATGCACTGTAGCCAGTTACTTCTGCAATTTCTTCTAAAGTTAAATTATTAATATATTTTAATTTCACTATTTCATTATCAAGCCCTGAAAATGAGTCAATCAACAATAGTAGTTCTGACCGTTGATTATCCAAACGCTCAATCTCATTTTCTATCTTTTCAATATTATCTTCTAATGTTGATGATCTTGAATTTCTATCAATTTTTACTTTCGCCAAATCCCCTTCAACCCATCTATTTAATTCTAACTTTGATTTATTGAGATTCCATTTTAAATAAAGAATTTGTTCATCCAGCTCTTGATAATCTTTTAACCACTGAAATCTCATATTAACACTCCCATCACTCATTTAATTCTTCAAACAATATAGCGTAATCATCAATATCAAGCTTTTTAGCAATCTCATCAACTTTTTTTAACGAAACATTCAACTTATAATTAATTGCTAAACTAGTGTTTCCTCCGACGAGATGTCTCCATGACATCTGTTTATTTTTCCTATGCCAATCAACATTAGTCCAAAATAATTTTAGAATGTCATCTGACATGTAATCACCTCACATTTTCTAAATAAGCATTTTCTAAATAGTTCATAAACATTATCATTTGATTGATCACTATTTAAACGGTACACACTTTTATAAAAGGACATACTTTGTACACACTTTAAAAATCAAAGTATGTACCGTTTAAAGCCTACTCTCCCAACGATTACAGACAAAAGTACATACGGTACACACTTTTTTGCCTTATATACTATATATATTATTATTAATATATTCTTTATTTTTTTTATAAATAAAAGAAAAAAGTATGTAAAGTATGTACTATACTATATAAAACTATATGTACCAACGGTTTGACCGGTACACACTTTCGTAAAAAAAGTATGTACTAAGTGTGTACCTTTGTCAAAAGTATGTACCGCTATTTTTCGACTAAATTATAAACAAATAATCTTCTGCCCATCATTTTTTTTTGGACTTTCTCATATCCCATCGATTTCAACCGCTGCGTAAATTTTGTTTGGGAGAAAGGTTTTGAACCAGCTTCATCACAATATTTACAATACTCTTCGTAAACTGCTTTAGTTATCATCTGTTCATCAATACCTTCTTGAATTGTAAAACCCAAAATACTATTAACTGTTACCGAAAAATACTGTCTAGGATCATATAATTTTGAATACGGATTGTTCATTGAACCAACAATCGCATTAATCACTACTTTATATGCTTCTTTATTTTCAATTACCTTTTTATCATGTAACTCTTTTACTCGATGTTTTTCTTTAATGGCTGAACTTATAAAATTGTTGTTCACCATAATTGACGTAAAGAACGACTTTGCATCGATATGTAAAAACAATCCCTCTTTATCATATTTTTCTTTAGCTGCATGAACCCCACCAAAACCATAGGTATGTGTTAATCCAGCAACTGTCATTTTAAATCGATTCTTGATTAAATTATTATCTAAAGTATTTTTGTATTGTTCTATGATTTTTTCATAGAAATCAATTAACCTTTCAGGTAGCTCATTTTTTGGAACCTTATCACTAATCTCATACATTAAGTAATTAGCTCTATTCGGCTGTTTTACGGCTCCTAAAACTTCGGCTGATATATTTGCCCTAGTTCGACTTATTAAGCTTGGTTTAAGCTTAAATTGCTTTATAATCTCTAGTTTATTCTCAAAGTAATCTTCCCTTTTATTAAAAATGAACTCACAAATCTCAACTCTTACTTTGCAATAATCTTTAATTGTTTTGACATTCATATCAAACTGGTTAATAAAACCTATTTCTTCAATTGTTTTGTTTCCCAACTCCTGGGATAAATCCATGTATAAAAATTGATTCAAATACTTGCTCTTACCTTTAGATGAAACTAAAGACAGTTTTTTAATATCACCAAACGATATTAACCATTGAACAGACTCAAGAGCCTTGTTTAGGCTCTCGACATCTGTATAATAATTTATTTCATTGTTTATTTTCAGTGCGACCATAAAATGATCGTCACGTTGGTACAACCAATAAATGGCCATCATCATTCATCACATCCTAAAACGGAATATCTTCGTCTGAAATTTCGATTAAATCGCCAAGTGAATTTGGTGCCTCATCTTCATCATCGTATTCCTCAAAATCAAAGTTACGATATGGTTCTTCTGGTTTCTTTTTATTTGGACTAGATGTCACTTTAAGAATATATTGACCACCTACTGCAGCTTGGAATGCTTCGACTAAAGTAATTTCATCTTCCCAATCATCATCAGATAATTGTACTCCAGTAACTGATGCTAACTTAGCTACTAATTTAATATTTTTCTTTAACACAAATTCTGGTGTACTATCAGCAAAAGACATGTTTACAAATTCCTTTCTTCCAGCTGCTTCACCTATTGTTACTTCATTTTGAAAAGATAAGCACTCCCAACCACTATTAAAAACTTTGTGTTCCACTTTATTAAGTACTACGTCATAATCACCATCAGGAAGATTTTCAAAACCTCCAGCATTTGGATTGTCTGTTTTTGGATTGAAGTCCGCTAGTGTCTCATTCATTAAATCTCTTAATCCCATTTTTACATTACCTCTTTCATTAGTTGTTTTAGTGTTTTCTTTTTCTTCTTAAAGTTAAATCTGTGGTTTAATTCGCTTTCCAGTCCCAGCAGTATTTGGTTTGACTGTTGATGCCTCTTGATTAACTGGAGCTGTCTCTTTTCTTTCTGACTTAGGTTTTTCTTTTTGTTCAGAAGTTTCAGTTGGCTCTGAATTTTTGTCAGTTTTTGTTTCTTTTGGTTCGCTTTTATCAATGGGAGTTTCTTCTGAAGCTGCTACAACATCTTCTCGTTTTTCAATTTCTTTAACGATGGCTTCTTGTTGTTTTTTAGTCGTTTTGGCTGATTTACCAAATACACCAGTGATTGTATCTAACAATTTAAGAATATTTTTATCATCTACTTGATCACGCATATAATCTTTACGACGTGCCTTAACAACTCGAATATAATTTTTACCTACTTTTTTACATTGGATAGATAGGTCACAGTTACCATTAACAATATTTTGGTGTTTCTCTTTTAAAGAAGGGATGTCAATTTCTGTCTGACCTTCCATTTTTGATGCATTACGAGAAATATAAATCACATTCATTGGTAAAGACTTTAATTCAATAACCAGCGATTGAAATACGTTGGTAAATGCTGCATAACCTTTCCCATAAGGAACATCCCCTAATGTTTCAACACCTTCTTTGTCACAGATTGTCTGTTCAATCATCACGACAATATCATCAATTACATCCAGTACGACTGTTTCATAAGTATGTTTTTCTGTTTGTAAAGCAGTAATGAATTTATCAAGTTGCTCTACTACACTTCTTTTAATTTTTCCATTTTTGTCTTTGATGTTTCTCAATTGAACAGATGGAACTGTATTAGCTTCTGCGTTTCCGTCAGTATTAAAGACTAATACATTTGGGAATTGAGAAGCCAAGAACGACTTCCCACCCATAGTTGGTCCCCAGATAAAAAAGTTACGTGGTGTGTCTTTTGGTGTTTGCGGTTTGTTTGGTGGTAAAATACTCATTCAATTACACCCCACTTTCAATAATGTCTTTACTACTGGTAAATGTTTGAACAACAGTTAGTTCAAAATAATCACCAGCATCTTTATGTGTCTTTTGATCAATTTTAGTGCTAGTTACTAAACCAGTTGATTTTTCTTTAATTTCATCAACTTTGTCCTTAGCTTCCTTTTCAGTTGTTGCATAATATTTTGTTGTTGTTTTTAATGGTCTAATCATTTTTAATTCTCTCCTTTAATTTTAGATTCTGTAATTCTGATAGATCCTTTTATATTTGACTCTTTAAGATACTCATTGTATGTATCAGGTTGTTCTTTCTTTAACCTGGTACTATCAACTGACTTTCTTATAGTTGGAAGAACTCGAGTAATGACAATCTTTCCTGTATCAATTTTTTTAATGTCATTCTCTTCCATTTTTTTGTACAACTCTTCTTTAAATTGTTTTTGTTGAGCTTCAATTATTTTCGCTTGTTCTTTGAACGAAACAATCTGAACTTCAAATCGTTCAACTCGAGCAACAATTTTATCAACATCATTTCCGATGGTATAATACTCTGTTTCTGTCATTTTAGGATTCTCTTTTAAATACATGACACGAATCCAAAATGTTTCAATAGCATCAAGAATTTTTTCAACTTGTTCAGGATCCTTATCCACTTCTTTAATTTTTAGTAATGAAGAATCAAACTCTAAATCAAAATCATTCGGTCTGTGATACATAGCTAACCAACCATAATCACAACCCGTTTGATGCATATACAACTGCATTTGAGCTTCATACACTTTTTCAGTTGGTGATGCTCCATGTGTTTTAATTTCAAGAATAATTTTATTTTCATCATCGATACCATCAACGTTTGAACGAATACTATTTTCTTCATCAATAAAAGTATCTTCATGAAATTTAAGACTGTTCATTGTATTAATATATTCTCTAATAGTTGGCTCCATCTGATTACCAAATTTTATGTAAGGATTGCTAATAAATTCTGGTTTAACAATGCCAGCTTTTTCTTTGGCCAACTCAAACTGTGTTTTATATTTTGATAATCCTAAAATGACTGGTACATCTGAACCACCGACATAAACATCACGTTTTTCTGTTACATTTTTATCTGCTTTTTCTAGTCCGAACATTTAGTTCCCTCCTTAATCACAACTTGCGTCTGTTTGCCATTCAAGATGATATTCATTTTCGCCAATCTTTTCTAATCCAAAATGATACAATCCATAACCTGCTGGATGATATCCAACTTTCGCACTGACTTCCGCTATCAAATCTTTATTTTTTTCAAAAGTGCCTGAAATTTCAACATCAGCTGTATGATCAATATCAAATCTCCCAAATTCTCTTTTGTGATTTTTTATTTCAATAATTTCAAAACTCATTTATAACTTCCTCCTTACAATTTAGTTTTCATATATAATTCTTCTGAAAAATCTTCTTTACGTTCTAACGCTTCATAAATACTTTGTTCAATCGTATTTTGAGTATTGAACCTGTAAACAGTCACTTTCTTATCTTGGCCATTCCTATAAGCCCTACCTAAAGCTTGACTGTAGTCCTGGAAAGCTATACGTTGGTGTGTAAAAAATAACGATGTTTCCATATTGCAATTCAATGCCTGCACTACCTGCCATGTACTGGACAAAGGTCACACTATTCTTTAAATCTTTCCAAGTTTCTTTTTTTGGTAAAGATGAATTTTGACCATTCACTTCAAATATTTTTTTGTTCTTGATAACTTTCTTCATGGCATCAATTTCATCCTGGTAGTAATAAAAGATGATGATATTGTTTGATACTGCTTCACACATCATTTGAACGTAATCAAGCTTGTCTTTTTGATTAGCATACTTTCTTAACCCATGAGCTAGTTTTGATGGTGTATCGTAATCAACATCATTTAATACTCGATGTTTGGCTAAATCTACATAGTCCTTTGTCGCCTTAAATTTGATGTCTTTAAAAATTAATGGTGGCAAGTCTAATACATCATCTTTACTAATTGAAATTGTAAAAGAATCATATTTTTGTTGAAGAATCTCTTCATGTTTCCACCCTTCAATTTTTGGAATACGTCTTTGGCCGAGAAACATCGTTCCCCATTCGGCATGTTGATCATTCATTTGTTTTTTACTCTTGAAGTAACCAAACATAATAAAGTAGTTGTAAGTATCTTCCCACCCGTTACTTGCCGGTGTTGCCGTCAACAATTGAAAATGAGTTGATTGTTTTGTTAGTTTTAAAGCAGCTTTCCCACGTTGGCTAGTTGGATTTTTAATATAATGAGCTTCGTCAAATATCGTGAACCAACCTTTATATTTTGAGTAATCACTAGCAAGTTTTCCAAAACTAAGTTGTTCAAACTCAATGCTTATTCCATAAAAATCACATACGGCTTGTAAATCTCTAATCCATCCACCTTCTTTTATCTTTTGAGGTGGAGCGACTATTAATAGTGGTTCTCCATTAGACCACTTGAGGTATTGATGAATGGATGTGATAGTTTTACCAGTACCAGTATCAAGTGCAAATAAGTAATTACTATCTGCAATATCCATTACTTCTTTTTGAAACTCATATAACATTTTCATGTTTGAGCATTGTGGAAACTTCTTCCACACTTCTTGCAACAAAAGCAATCCCTCCTGTATTCTTAATCTGTCTTATCTTACTTTTTTGCAGTTCGCTCACAACTCCACCTTTTTCTCTTTTAACTTCAATGCCAATAAATCGGCCATTCACACAAGCTAAAATGTCAGGTGTCCCAGCTGGTTGATACATAGATCCATGAACTTTTAAGTAGTAAGCTCCTATTGAATCAAGATATTTTTTTATTTTATTTTCAATATTTTTTTCAGTCATCCAATACACCTTCTTCACTCATTCTTAATAATGCTGTTAAAAAACTTGCAAATGTTCCATCAGGAATATCTCCCGAATTATCTTCACCTCGTCTAGCTTTGCACCCAGAACAATCACACTCATCGTTTATTGTTTTTTTAAAATTATCAAAGTCCATCCCTGTTCTGTCTTCGAACTCCTCTTCTAAGGTTGAAATACATTCAAACAGTTCCACAGGATTACCCATTGAACCTGTCATTATGACATCTTCTTCAAGATTGACTGCCAAAACAAGTGAAAATCCTTGTTTCTCTGCCTCTGCAACTAACTCCTTTGTTAAATAATCAATCATCTCTAATTTGTTTTCTTGTGTCATATTTGATACACTCTCCTTGAGTTTAATATTTTACTTTGACTGATTTAGCTTGCCGGCGAATCAGTCTTTTTTTGTTCATAAGCAATTGCTACATTTTCTGCATACCTGATTTGTTGATCTATATACACATCTCCATCAGAGCCTCCCGAAGCACGCCAATCACTTATACGTTGATTTACATCCATCAATACTTTTATAGCTACGTTTCTTGGAAGACTAGATGTTGCTTTTAAAATTCGTTCCTCTGGACTCACTCTTCCTCACTTCACCATTCGCATCTGTACTTTTATAAAGTAATTTCAAAAGTTCTCACTTCCCTTCTTTCCTAATCGCAAATCTCATCGACAAGCTAAAGACAATGTATGCTGCTAAAACTAAACTGTTAAACATCCATGTTTCAACATTACTAAAAAAGTAATACGTCTTAGCACCAGCGAAACCAATTAGTAATAAAAACAACCAATGCGCTATTTTTTCAACTTGATACAAATTCATACTTTCCCTCCTACATAGTGTGCTCTTCAATAAACTTATCGATGTCTTTCGTATCAATCCGAAAGCACTTATTAATTTTTGCAATCGGTAAGCCCTCAGCCACCCATTTGTCTAAAGTCGGTGCCGATATATCCGCATAGACACAAGCATTTTGCTTATTAAGATAGCGCGAACGAACTGCATACTGTTTTTCTACAAGTCGTATAGATTTATCAACTTGAGAAGTTATATTCTCCATCAACAGTTCTGTAAATTGATCACTAATAATTTGCATGATTAAACCTCCTAATTTTTAATACTGCCAGACATATAAGCAGTTGAAAAATCCAATTGTTTTACTAACCAAACTTGATATTTTTTCTTCTCAACTTACTAACTTTCTCTCTTTATTTGATATACTCACTATAGAAAGTGAGGTGAAAATAGAATGGCAAATCAACATGTTACTCGCAACACTGATGGAACTTGGAATGTGAAAGGTGCTGGAAACTCTAAAGCAACAAGTATTCATAATACCCAACGGGAAGCACAACAAAGAGCTCGAAAAATAGCAATCAATCAAAAATCTGAAGTTGTAATTCACGGTGTAAATGGTCAAATCAGGGCGAAAGATAGTTATGGTAATGATCCACATCCACCAAAGGGTTAATCATATTTAGGCGTTAAAATAATTTGATACCCTTCTGCAGAAATCGCTTCTGTCAAAGTGATTTCTGCTATTTTTTCACCATTTTCACTTTTGATAACTAATTTTGAATACAAATCTCCATTTATAATTTGTTCTTGCTCCATTTTTAAACCTCCTTTTATAATCCATACATTCTTAATATTGCATCAATAATTTCAGTAGCTTTTACTGATGTATCTTTACCATTAATTATGTTTGAAAATTGGCTCTTGCTAATTTTGAAACGTTCAGCGAGCATTGCATATGTTAAAACTGGTGATGTTTCAACATACTTCTTAATTTTTTCTCTATCTTCAAATGTGATTTCTGCAATTTCTGTCATTGGATCGCCTCCTTACTTTTTCACCTTCACTAGTGTTAACGAAATGAAGTCCGTTTTTGTAAACCCTAAATCATAAACAAATTTCACAACTATTCGTTAAACTATGTTGACTATTTTAACATAGAGTGTTAAAATAAAATCATAATTAAATAAGACATAAAAACATTGATTTAATCACTCTCTTGGCGGATAGCGTTTATTAATCAGTCTGGTTTTTTATTGTCTATTTAGTTGTGAAACTTGTTTACAAGAATTATATTAACACTAGATGTTAAATTCGTCAACCTGTTTTTAACACTATTTGTTAAATATTTTTCTTGAACGAAAGGAACATTGATATGACTACGTTTGAGAGAATAAAAAAGTTAGCTAAAAAGCAAGGTAAATCACTAAATATAGTAGAAGAAGAATTAGGTTATGGTAAAAATGTGCTTTATAGACTAAAGAATACAAATCCTTCTGCAGAAAGGTTGGGAGAAATTGCCAACTATTTCGACGTATCCGTCGATTACTTGCTTGGACGTACTGAAACCCAAACTACGCCTAAGGCTCCTGAATGGGCAACACAGGAAGATGTTTTAGATTTAATGGATATGTTAGATTCGAATGTTAACATGGCATATGGTGGTGAAGAATTAACCGAGGAAGAAAAACAAAGAGTTAAAGATGTTTTAACTGGAATATTCTGGGAAAAATTACAAAAGAAAAAAGGTCTGTGATGTCACTTGAGAAAAAATGTTGAAATGGCTATCCACTCACTTTACGGTATAGCTAAAACCTATAATCCATTTGTGATTGCTGAAATATTGAACATTGATATTCATTATGCTTCTTTCAATCGCAAGCCACTTGGTCATTGTTCAAAGATATTAAAAGAAGCAGTTATACTTCTTGATGAGTCGCTACTAGATAGTAATCAAAAATATATCGTCTGTGCGCATGAACTCTTTCATGCCATTAACCATCAGGATATTTCTAGTTATTATTCAATTAGTAAAAACACAAAAAGTAAAATGGAACATGAAGCAAATGAATTTGCTGTTGAATTAGTTAAGATGATGTTTATTGAAGAACATGGCTATATGGCCACAAATTATAAACAATTAATGGAATTTGGTGTTAATGAAGAAATGTTAGAATATTTATAAATAAAAAAAGCCTCACCAGTGTTACAGCACTGATAAGGACCTCTGGTAAAATAATATACGTTATCGAAAATATTATAACATATTGGAGGAGAAATATTATGGCAAAGAAGCATATCACAGGAAAAGATGGTAAAAAATATGTAATGAGGGAAAAGAAACCTTTTTATAAAAAATGGTGGTTCTGGTTAATCGTTGTTATCGTTGTCGGTGCTATCGGTTCTCAACTTGGTGATGGGGATAAGAAAGAAACTAACCAAACTAATTCTATATCTACAGCACAAACAGATGCTACTTCAAGCAACCCAAAAGAAGTTAGTAAAGAAGAAAATAATGAAAGTAGTAATGATTTACTAGCTGATTTTAATAATATACAAATTGGAGACATCATGGACAATGGCAATGGTGGAACCTCCATGGCGGATATAAAATCAAAATTTGGTGAACCTTCTTCAACTTCAGAAACAAACATTGAAGGACATAAAGCTGAGTTAGCGACTTGGACCGGACTTAAGGGTGCCGGAATGGTTAGCGCGTTATCTGTTTCATTTTCTAATGATAGTGCTGTTTCTAAAAATATTACTGGACTAAAAACAGAAAAAAGAGAAAAAGTGACATTAGAGCAAGTTAATAATGTAAAAACAGATGGATCATTTACAAAAGAACAAGCAATTAGGGAATTTGGCGAACCGGACAGTATCTCTATTTCAAATGTCGGTGGTGATACGATTGAAATGCTTTCATGGTCAAAAAATGTTAATGGTGACATTGGAGCTAACTTTAACATCTCATTTACTAATGATAAGGCAACGACTAAATCAAATATATCTATGAAATAAAAAAAATAAGCACTCTATCCCCGACCAAGAGAACTGAGTGCTTAACATAAAAAATTCACCTAATAAAATAGGCTTCTTTTCTGTACCTATTTTAGCATAGAAAGGAGATAATATCATGGTTAAATATGAAAAATACGAAACAAAGACTGGGAAAATTAGATGGGAGTATTATGAGTACTACGGATTAGACACGAAGACTGGAAAACAAATTCGACTTAGAGGAAAAGGTTTTGATTCGAAGGCTAAGGCCAAATTAGATTTTCAGCGAAAGTTAAAAGTAATTCAAGATGGTGAAAAAATCACCATGCATAAAAAAATTAAGTTTAAAGAACTACTTAACGAGTACTTAATTTATTTTAAAGACAGTGGTATTAAACCTGGAACGTACAAAAAGTTTAAAGATGAAATGGATAGATATGCTATTCCTGTAATTGGAGAAATGTATATCAATGAAATCGATATAAACGATTGTCAAAATGCCTATGATGCTATAAGAAAACGTAGAAAAGATCACCGTAAAATTAAAAATCAAATCAAAACAATCTTTGACTTCGGAATTACTAAGCAATATATTACGTCAAACCCAATGCAATATGTTTTGGTAAGTAAAACAGATTTACGTTACAAAAAAAGGAGACTCGACTCTTCCGAAAATTTCTACACACCTGAACAACTAATGACCTTCTTAGAAGCGTATAAAGAGGTTGAGGAGTTCCAAAAGTTTGTTTACTTTAGATTACTTGCTTTCACTGGTTTACGTCGTGGTGAGGCTCTTGCATTGTTTGAGAGCGACCTTCTTAGAAATGAAAAAGCCATTAAGGTGACTAAAACATTAACTGAAGATGCGAACGGTAAAGACCTGGTTGCAGACACACCGAAAACTGAAACATCAAACGGTTTGGTTTATTTAGATGACGACACCTATCACTATATTATTGAACTGATTAACCATCGTAATACCTATGACAATTACGGAAACTTAACTTATATCCATAATAATAAATATCTATTTGTCAGTCCTAAAACTGGAAAACATTACCATCGTTCAGCACCGAACGACTGGTTAAAGAATTTCTTCGACCGGAATGAAGATGCTCTAAAAAAACGTGGCTTGCATCGAATTACACCGCATGGTTTTAGACATAGCCAGGCAACTCTATTATTTGAATTAGGTGTGGATCCAAAAAATGCCCAATATCGATTAAGACATAAAAACTTAAAGACAACGATGGATATTTATACCCATTTATCAGACAATCAAAAACAAGGGACTACTCAGCAACTAAATGCTTTTTCTTCTGGAGTGCCAACATCCGTGCCAACATTTTCTAAAACTGGCAAAAAAGAGTCTTAGAAACATTGATTTAACAACATTCCTAAGACTCTACAAGCTCTTACCCAACAGACCCTTCCATCTCATAACTTATTAATCGATTAAGTTCGACAGCGTACTCCATTGGTAATTCCTTCGTAAAAGGTTCCACAAAGCCCATGACAATCATCTCAGTCGCTTGTTCTTCTGTTAGACCACGACTCATCAAGTAGTATAATTGTTCTTCTGAAATTTTCGATACTTTAGCTTCATGCTCAAGTGCAACATGGCTATTGTGTATCTCGTTAAATGGAATCGTATCACTTTTAGATTTTTCATCCATAATGATCGTGTCACACTCAATGTGCGACATTGAACCGGCACTGTTTTTAGCAAAGGTCACTTGACCTCGATAGTTTACTTCCCCACCATCTTTGGCTATTGATTTAGAGACGATCGAACTTGAGGTGTTTGGTGCATTATGAATCATTTTAGCACCAGTATCTTGAACTTGATTTTCCCCTGCAAATGCGACGGATAGCATCGTACCACGTGCACCTTCACCTTCTAGGAAAACGCTTGGGTATTTCATCGTTGCCTTAGCACCTAAGTTACCATCGATCCATTCAACCGTAGCTCCTGCCTCAGCTTTAGCACGTTTCGTTACTAAATTATACACATTGTCTGACCAGTTTTGGATGGTCGTATAGCGTGTATAAGCATCTTTTAAGGTGAAAATCTCAACGATTGCGGCATGCAAACTATTACTAGAATAGGTCGGTGCCGTACAGCCTTCAACATAGTGAACGCTTGCTCCTTCATCAACGATAATCAATGTTCGTTCAAATTGTCCGGTGTTTTCAGCATTGATCCGGAAATACGTTTGTAGAGGAACATCGACTCTAACTCCTTTTGGTACATAGATAAACGTTCCACCTGACCAAACAGCCGAGTTTAATGCCGCTAATTTGTTATCCGTTGGCGGGACAAGTTTTGAAAAGTATTGTTTGAAAATATCAGGATATTCTTTCAACGCTGTGTCGGTATCAGTAAAAATAATCCCTAATTTTTTGAACTCATCTTTCATGTTATGATAAACAACTTCTGATTCATACTGTGCGGAAGCTCCTGCTAAATATTTACGTTCCGCTTCTGGAATCCCAATCCGCTCAAATGTTTCTTTGATTTTATCAGGAACATCATCCCAGTCACGTGCTGGCTTATCGCTGGCTTGTTGGAAATACTTAATTTTATCAAAATCCAAATCGGATAAATCTGGACCCCACTCTTGCATCGGCATTTTATTAAACATCTCAAATGACTTCAAACGGAAATCAAGCATCCATTCCGGTTCTTCTTTACGAGCTGAGATTTCACGTACGATATCTTCTGTTAAACCATGTCCTGTACTGAAGACAGGTTTCACATCATCATGAAAGCCAAATTTATATTCTTCTAATTCTGGTACATCACTCATCTGTTACACTCCTTTAATCTTCAGTCACAAGTTATTTACTTGTTTGATCTTTTTGATGTTCTTCGAGAATTCCTCTTTCAAGTGCTTTCCAAGCTAACGTCGCACATTTAATCCGTGCCGGAAACTTCGCTACTCCTGAAAGCATCTGTGCATCGCCTAATATTCTTTTATTAGGAACGTCTTCTCCTTGAACTAATTCAAGAAATGCTGCAATGACTTCGATTGCTTCTTTTTCTGTTTTACCTTTAATCGCTTCTGTCATCATACTGGCACTGGCCATGCTAATTGAACAGCCATGACCATCAAAGCGAACTTCTTCGATAATATTATCTTTAATTTGTAAATGAAGTTGAATCACATCACCACAGGTTGGGTTGTTCAACTCGATTTGACTCGTCGCCCCGTCTAGCGTTCCTTTATTATGAGGATGAGCGGTATGATCTAAAATGACTTGACGATAAAGATTGTCTAATCTAGATAAAGCCATGACCGAAAAACTCCTTTGTTGCATGGATCGCTTCGATTAAACGATCTGCATCTTCTTTTGTATTATAAAAATAGAAACTTGCTCGCGCAGTGGATTGCACAGCCAAATACTTTAATAAAGGTTGCGCACAATGATGTCCGGCCCGAACAGCAACACCTTCCATATCAAGTGCTGTTGCTAAATCATGAGGGTGTAAGCCATCAATGTTAAAAGCAATCACTCCTGTATGTTTCTCAGGATCACTAGGACCGTAAACCGTTACGCCATCAATTGCAAGTAACTTCGGCAAAACATACTCAACAAGCGCTTGTTCATACGCATGGATTTCATCCATCCCGATTGCTTCTAAATAATCAATCGCAGCACCTAAAGCAATCCCACCAGCAATATTAGGTGTGCCCGCTTCGAATTTATACGGTAATTCAGCCCAAGTACTATGGTCATGATAAACAAAATCAATCATCTCGCCACCAAACTCGACAGGATCCATGACCTCTAACCATTGACGTTTGCCGTATAAAACCCCAATTCCAGTTGGTCCACACATTTTATGACCACTAAAGGCATAGAAATCAGCATCAAGCGCTTGGACATCAAGCGCCATATGTGGTGCTGACTGCGCACCATCAACGACCATCACAGCACCCACTTCATGAGCTAACGCGCTTAACTGTTCAATGGGATTAATCACACCCATCACATTTGAGGCATGTGCAATTGAGACAATCTTTGTATGACTTGTGATCTTTTTCTTAGCATCCACTAAGTCCAATTCACCTTCAACCGTTAAATCAATATACACTAGCTCAGCACCGACTTTATGCGCAAGTTCTTGCCAAGGAACGATGTTTGAATGATGTTCCATTTGAGAAATCACAATTCGATCGCCTTTTTTAACAATCTTTTCACCTAAGCCACGAGCGACCCAATTTAAACCAGTTGTCGTACCACGTGTAAATAAGACTTCAGCGTTTTCTTTAGCATTGATAAAATGACGAACCTTCTCACGAGCCGCTTCATAATCAGCTGTCGCACGTTCTGCGAGCGTATGAACGCCACGATGAACATTTGCATTATCCAGTTCATAATAATGTTTTAAAACGTCTAACACTTGTTTTGGTTTCTGTGTCGTTGCCGCATTGTCTAAATAAACAAGAGGCTCATCATTGACTGTTTGAAATAGAATTGGGAAATCTTCTCTTAATTTCAAAGCATCCATTTTAATCTGCCAACTTTCTATCAATCACGTCCACAAATTCTTTTTGTATCTGCTTGACTGGAATAGCTGTAATCACAGAACCTAAGAAACCACGTGTTACTAAACGTTCCGCTTCTTTTTGAGGTAATCCTCGACTCATCAAATAGTACAATTCATCAGGGTCTAATCGACCTGCACTCGCAGCATGTCCCGCGGTTACTTCAAACTCATCAATCAAAAGAATCGGGTTAGCATCGCCTCGTGCTTGGTCAGAAAGCATTAATACTCGACTTTCTTGTTGCGCGTCCGCACCTTTAGCTCCTTTTAAAATATGACCAATTCCATTAAAGGTCAAGGTTCCTTTATCACGTATCACACCATGTTGTAAAATATGTCCTACCGAATGAGGGGCCTTATTCGTTACACGAGTGTCTATTCCTTGTCGTTGACGACCAGAACTAATCGCTACTATTTTGGTCTCCGCATGTGAACCTTCTCCCACTAAATCCGAATCAAAATCAGCGACAACATCGCCATCGTTCATCACACCTAATGCCCAATCAATACTGGCATCACGCATCACGTAGCCACGGCGATTGATATACGTACTCACGTGTTCACCTAAGCGGTCAATCGCAACATATTTAACTTTCGCACCTGGTTTAGCAATCACTTCAACCACAATATTAGCCGAACGCTTTTCTTTAGATGCCCCGTCTGATTGTGTTTTTTCGACATAAGTAAAGGCACTGTTTTCTTCAGCAACAATTAAAACATGTTTTACAAAAGCACTATTGTCTTCCACATTATGATAAAAAAGAGCTTCAAATGCTTCTTTAACCACTACATTTTTAGGTACATAAAGGAAAACTCCACCGTTTAACATTGCGGTATGAAAAGCAGTTAATTTATCTTCCACTGGCTGAACAGCTTTTGTCATGAAATACTCTTTAACCAACTCACCGTGTTCTTGTAGCGCAGTAAAGATATCTGTAAAAATGACGCCTTGTTCAAGAAGTTCTGTTGGCATTTGTTCATAGAGTGTTGTCGTCCGTCCTTGAATAAGTAACGGTTGGTCTTCCAATTCGTCAAAGGCTGGTAAAATTGGATCACCCAATAATTCTTCGTTCATTGTCCCAACATTCATTAAGGGCCAGCGATGAAATTTTACTCGTTCAATAACCGGTAAAGGTAAGTCATGTGCTTCTTTAAGCGCATTTAACCGTAAATCTAACATCCATTTGGGTTCTTCTTGACTCGCTGAGAATAGGGTAATATCGTCAAGATAATCATTTAATTCTACTTGTTTCATTCTATCTTGTCCTCTCCTAAACTTTATTCTGCATCCTCTGGAAATTCAATGCCTAATTCATCACTAATTCCTTTATAGCCTTCTGCTTCTAAGCGTTTGGCTAAATCAGCACTTCCGGTTAAAGCAATTTTTCCGTCCATCATGATGTGAACCACATCAGGGACAATATAATTAAGTAAACGTTGATAATGTGTAATGATTAACGAACCGAAATTATCACCACGCATTTGGTTGACTCCCTTTGAAACAACTTGTAATGCGTCAATATCTAAGCCTGAATCGATTTCATCTAAAATCGCAAACGTTGGTTCTAACATCAACAATTGTAAAATCTCATTCCGTTTTTTTTCACCACCAGAAAAGCCTTCGTTTAAATAACGCTCCGCCATTTCTTCAGGCATATCTAAAAGAGCCATTTTCTCATCTAATTTATCTAAAAAGTCCATCACTGAAATTTTGTCGTTTTCTGGACGTTTTGAGTTGATCGCCGCACGCATAAATTCAGCATTTGTAATGCCTGGTATTTCACTTGGATACTGTACAGCTAAGAATAGCCCCGCACGAGCACGTTCATCGACTTCCATCTCTAAAACGTTTTCGCCATCCAACAAAATTTCGCCTTGTGTTACTTCATAATTAGGATTTCCCATAATAGCAGCAGATAAGGTTGATTTTCCTGTTCCGTTAGGTCCCATGATGGCATGTATTTCACCAGTTTTCATGGTTAAGTTAACACCCTTTAATATTTCTTTGTCTTCAATCGACACATGTAAATCTTTTATCTCTAAAACGGACATGTTTATCCCTCCATCAATTAATAAACTACACTCCCAATTCTAGCCTAATTGAGAACGTATTTCAAACACAATGTTTGATAAAATTGACTAGTTTCAGATGTTATCCTTGTTATTACTGTTTTTCCTTAATAATAATTAATTTAAATAAGAATTTTCCCTATACAAATTCTTTATTTAGTTTTAGACTGGAAAGTAATGATTAAAAAAAGAAAATTAGTTAAAATCGGAGGAATGAGTGTGTTAGAACTATTTATCTTAATGATGGAACGTGTGGGGCTCATTATTCTATTAGCCTTTTTACTTGTTAACGTTTCTTATTTTAAAAAAGTTTTGTTGAGCCGAAATAAATTATCTTCCAAGCTCCAATTAATTGTTGTTTTTGGCGTATTTACATTCATTGCCAATTTAACGGGCGTTGAAATTTTAAATAATCAAATTATTCCAAGTAATATTTTAACCAATATCGCTTCTGATACTTCAATTGCCAATACAAGAACGTTAGCAATTGGGGTTTCTGGGATTGTTGGCGGGCCTTTCGTTGGGGTAGGAGTTGGTATTTTAGCCGGTGTTCATCGCATGCTTCAAGGAAGTGCGAATAGTTTCTTTTATATTCCTTCATCGATTATTGTTGGCTTTTTATCGGGAAGCCTAGGTAACAGACTCTCTAAACGAGGTCAGTTTCCAACCCCTACTCAAGGGGCTCTTGTTGGTGTCTGCATGGAACTGATCCAAATGTTTTTTGTCATGTTATTCTCTGGTAATAGTTTAAATCATGGTGTTGAGCTCGTTAAATTGATTGCCTTTCCCATGATTATTTTGAATAGTGTTGGAAATTTTATTTTCCTTTCCATTTTGACGATTACGCTAAAACAAGAAGAGCAAGCAAAAGCGGTTCAAACCCATGACGTTTTGGATTTAGCGGCGCAAACCTTGCCTTATTTTAGAGAAGGTTTGCATGAACATTCGAGCTTAGAAGCGGCAAAAATTATTAAACATTATACCAAAGTAAGTGCAATCAGCATTACAGACACTCATCAAATTTTAGCACATGTCGGTGCCGGTAGTGACCACCATATCCGGGACATTGAAGTTATTACTGAACTGTCTAAAAACGTTCTACGTACAGGTCAAATGTCCATTGTTCACCATAAGGAAGCGATTGGGTGTTCACATCCAGATTGTCCTTTAAAAGCGGCCATCGTCATCCCTTTAATTGTTCAACAAAGAATTGTGGGAACTTTAAAAATGTACTTCACTGATGCTAGTCAACTAACTCATGTAGAAGAACAATTAGCAGAAGGTTTAGGAAGTATTTTCTCTTCTCAGATTGGTTTAGGTGAAGCCGAAGTGCAATCTAAATTATTAAAAGATGCTGAAATTAAATCACTCCAAGCACAAGTAAACCCTCACTTCTTTTTTAATGCGATCAATACGATTTCCGCTTTGATGCGACGTGATACTGAAAAAGCACGTGAATTACTCTTACAATTAAGCGCCTATTTTCGTGGTAATCTTCAAGGCGCTAGACATACTTTAATTTCATTAAAACAAGAATTACTTCAAGTCGATGCTTATCTTTCTTTGGAGCAAGCTCGCTTCCCAAATCGTTTTGATGTACAATTTGAAATTGAAGATCAGATTGAAAATGTTCTCGTCCCTCCCTATGCGGTTCAAATTTTAATTGAAAATACAATCAAACATGCTTTTGGAACTCGAAGAACAGATAACAAAGTTTTAGTTGAAATTTTTACTTTTGAAAAAAAATGTCATATTTCAGTGAGCGATAATGGAGTTGGCATTTCGGAAGACAAATTAAAAATACTTGGAAAAAAACCAGTCACTTCCGAAAAAGGAACGGGAACAGCCCTTGAAAATCTAGCCAAACGTTTAAGTAATTTATTTGGTTCAGAAGGTGAATTTAAAGTCACCAATCAGCCAGCTGGGGGTACAAACTTCCGTTTAGTTTTCCCTATCCATACAGATGAGTCTAAAAATAGCCAAGAAAGGAATGATTAAATGCACGTTTTAATCGTTGACGATGAACCTCTAGCCCGCGAGGAATTGCATTACCTTGTATCAAAACATCCGAAAGTCACCAGTATTGTCGAAGTTGATTCCGTAGAGGATGCCATGAATGCCATGATGGATAAAAAAATCGACATTCTTTTTTTAGATATTCACTTAACCAATGAAAGTGGTTTTGATTTAGCTGAAAAACTACTAAAACTTAAACAACCACCTTATCTCATCTTTGCTACAGCCTATGATGAATATGCTTTAAAAGCCTTTCAGGTCAACGCGAGTGATTATGTTTTAAAACCGTTTGAGGAAAAGGTAATCCTAAATGTGTTAGATAAAGCCATTTCCGTAAAAGAAAGACTCGAAAATAGTCACAACCAAAAACAAGAAAGTCTACCAATCGAGGCCATCCCGATTCAAGGAGAGGATCGAATTTATCTTGTCCATCCAGAAGATATTTATCTCATCTCAGTTGAAGATCGAGAATTAAGTATTCACACCAAAGAGGATGTCTATCAAACCAGTGGTACCTTAAGTGGCATTGAAAAAAAATTACCTGCCGATTTATTTTTTAAAACACATCGAAGTTATATTTTAAATACGACAAGGGTCCAAGAAATTCAGCCATGGTTTAACAATACACTCCAAGTTACCCTTGATAATGGGCTTAAAGTCCCCGTTAGTCGCTCCTACGTGAAACAACTAAAAGAACGCTTTGGTCTAGCATAATATAACCGCCCCTGAAAACAATGTATTTCAGGGGCGGTTTTTTGTAAATCATGTTCTATTTTTGGTAATTGACGTAAAAACGACTACAAATAAAGGGCTTTCTTATATACTAAAAGTGTCAAAAAGAACAGGAGTGAAATACAATGGAAAATACTAAACAACATACACAAGAGAAAGCAACTACGGAAAAGAGACCTGCCTCATTTTTACATCAAGCCTTTATTCTTTCGCTCATTTTATTAATATCAAATGGAATTTCAGCTATTCTCCCAATCCCAATGCCAGCTTCAGTGATTGGTCTTGTTTTATTATTTATTGCCCTTTGTACAAAAATTGTAAAACTTGAAGAAGTCGAAGGAATTAGTAATCACTTATCAACAATCATTACTTTCCTATTCGTCCCTTCTGGAATTTCTTTAATCAATTCACTTGATATTATGAAAACTAGTGGCTTACAAATTTTATTCATCATTTTTGTTGCGACTTTTGTTATTATGGCTCTCATCGGTTGGAGTGCAAGCTATTTATTGAAAGTGCGTCGTGCACATTCAGCTAAAAAGGAGGTTCGTTAATTATGACACCCTACGTTGGTATTATTATTTCATTTATCGTTTTTGGAATTGGAACTTATCTTTTCAAAAAAACAAATAAATTCTTTTTATTCACACCACTTTTTGTGGCCATGATTTTAGGCGTCATCGTTTTAAAAGCAACAGGAATTAGTTATGAAGAATATAACCAAGGAGGTAAAGTCATCAGTTTCTTCTTAGAACCTGCCACTATCGCCTTTGCCATTCCTTTATATAAAAAACGCGATGTTTTAAAGAAATATTGGTTAGAAATCACAGCAGCCATTATGATTGGTTCCCTAATTTCAGTTACTAGTATTGTTGCGGTTGGTCGTCTCATCCAAATGCACCCTAACATGATTGCTTCTTTATTACCTCAAGCAGCAACGACAGCCATCGCTGTTCCTATTGCTGAATCAATTGGTGGTATTTCTTCCATCACAGCTTTTGCCGTTATTTTCAATGCCGTTGTTGTCTTTGCACTCGGTCAAGCAGCTCTTAAGCTTTTCAGAATTAAAGATCCAATTGCCAAAGGTTTAGCCTTAGGTGCTTCTGGCCATGCTCTAGGTGTTGCCATTGCGATGGATATGGGTGAAACTGAAACAGCGATGGCTAGTATCTCAGTTGTAATTGTTGGTATCATCACTGTGATCGTTGTTCCACTATCTGCTGGGTTACTCGGTGTCATATAACTAAAACCCAACTCAAAAAACCTTGATGATTGTTATTATCAAGGTTTTTTATTATGCTTTTTAAGGAATAGCCTGTCTAACAAATGTTAAAGAAAACTTTAGTGAACAAAAAACTACTTCGGTAATTTACTTCAGCAGAAATCTACTTACTTTTCTCGTTTAGATTCCATTAGCACTTAAAAAAGTAGCCTCTTAAACCATTCTAAGTTTGAGAGGCTACTTTTTATTTATCTTGTCATTTGACAGCAGAGACGCTGCCTTTCCATTTATCATTGATAAAGTTTTTGATTTCATCTGAGTGTAAAACGTCAATCAAAGCTTTCGTTTTATCACTATCTTTATCTTCTGTACGAACTGCGATGATATTAGCGTAAGGGGAGTTGTCACTTTCAACCAAAATACCATCTTTTTCAGGATTTAAGCCAATGCCTTCAGCGAAGTTTGCATTAATCGCAATTAAATCACCTTCATCATTTTGATAGGTCGTTGTCATGATGGCTGGGTCAATGTCATATTTGAATTTCAGATTTTTAGGATTTTCTTCAATGTCATCAAAAGTCGCATTGGTTAAATCCGTTCCTTCTTTAACTTTAACTAAATCAGCTTCTTGTAAGATAGCAATCAAACGCCCCCAATCCGATTGAGAGTTACTAACTAAAACCGTTGCTCCTTCTTTTAAATCTTTAACATCTTTAATCTTTTTAGAATAAAAAGCCATTCTTTCAATATGAATAGGACCAGCATTCGCAAAGTCATATCCCTTTTCTTTCACTTCTTTATCAAAATAAGGAACATGTTGGAAATAGTTCGCATCAATTTGTTTTTCTGATAAGGCTTGGTTTGGAATAACATAGTCATTAAAAACTTTCACTTCTAAATCATAGCCTTTTTCCTTTAATAACGGTTTAGCTTTTTCTAAAATTTCTGCATGAGGCGTTGGTGATGCTCCGACAATGATTGTTTGATCAGAACCTTTTGTAGAAAAAGATCCCGCTTCTTCTTTATCTTTCGAGCCACAAGCTACTAATCCAACAGTCACTAAACCCAATAAACCAAGTGCTAATAATTTTTTCTTCATTTTTTCTTCCTCCTAATTTTTATCTTTTATCGTTTATCCAATTGTTTAACGATTAAATCGCCAAGCGCTTGAATTAAGAAAACTAAAACTAATATTAAAACAGTTGATAACATAATAATGGTGTATTTATTCCCCATAAAGCCCGCTTGATAGGCCAATGTTCCTAGTCCTCCTGAACCAATCGCACCTGCCATTGCCGTAAAACCAATCATCGTTATCGTAGTCACTGTTATTCCTGATACTAACGCAGGCAAACTTTCAGGTATTAAGACTTTATAAATGATTTGAAGTTGTGTCGCTCCCATCGCTTCGCTTGCTTCAATAACACCTTGATCGACTTCACGAAAAGCGATATCTACTAATCGTGCAAAAAATGGCGCCGCTGAGAGAATAAGTGCCGGCAAGGCCGCTGTTGGACCTAACATAGTGCCAATGACTGCTTTGGTTACTGGAAAAAGGAGGATAATCAAAATAATAAAAGGAATAGAACGAAAGGTATTACTAATGATTGAAACAACCCCATAAAAAAAACGGTTAAGAGGTGTTTTCTTTCGACTTAATTGGAAAAGTAATAAGCCGACTATCAAACCAATGATTGCAACAAAAATAGTCGAAACAAAAGTCATATACAATGTTTCTTTTGTTGCTTGAACAAAAGCTTCTGGTTGAATTTCTTCCCAGTTAAAATAAGTTTCTAAAAAGGTCTTATCCATAATTAATTACCTCCACACCCACACCATTTTTTTCAAAGAATGCCAAACTTTCACTAACTAATGCTTGTTCTCCTGTCAATTGAATTAACATCGTCCCAAAAGATAATTGATTAGTTTGACGAATATTTGCTTGTAGAATATTCACATCAATCGCATACTCACGTAAGACTTTACTAATAATCGTTTCTGTTGCTTTTTCACCTTCAAAAATCAAGCGAACCAACATTCCCTTTGGATATGCCTCAATTAAATAACGCAATGTTTCTTGGCTATCTTCTTCTTCTAAAACAATATCTTGCTTAACAAATTTTTGTGTAATTGCGGTTTGAGGTTGTCTAAAAACAGATATAACCGGACCTTCCTCAACAACTTTTCCTTGTTCCATCACGGCTACTCGATGACAAATTTTACGAATGACATTCATCTCATGAGTAATTAAGACTATTGTTAAATTTAATTTTTCATTTATATCTAATAATAACTCTAAAACTTCATCTGTTGTTTGTGGATCGAGTGCACTTGTGGCTTCATCACAAAGCAAGATTTCTGGCTCATTTGCTAATGCTCTTGCGATACCTACTCTTTGTTTTTGCCCACCTGATAATTCGCTCGGATAGGCATTTTCACGACCTTCCAAACCGACTAACTTCGTCAACTCCTGCGCTCTTTTCAAACGTTCACTCTTACTTAATCCACTTAATTCCAATGGCAAAGCAATGTTTTCGAGTACTGTTCGTGACCACAATAAATTAAAATGCTGAAAAATCATTCCAACTTTTTTACGAAATTCACGTAATTCACGACCTTTTAAGTTACTTACATTTTGTCCCCCGATTTCAACCGTTCCTGATGTTGTCGGTTCTAATTGGTTTAACATTCGAACTAAAGTACTTTTACCTGCTCCTGAAAAACCAATCACACCAAAAATTTCACCTTTTTCAATTGAAAGACTGACTTTATTGACAGCTGTCACTTCAGCATTTTTCGTGTTAAAAATTCGCGAGACCTCTTTTAAATTAATAATACTCATTTCTTTGTTCCTCCTGACATTTTGAGTAATACGACAAAAAAAGCTTCCCTCCTTTGTTTACTTTTACACTATAAAAGTAAACAAAGGACGAAAGCTATTGTTCGTGTTACCACCTTAATTTATCATTATCTTACAATAATGACCTTACTCAGTACGCAGAGTCACCTCTTCAATACTGCTGTCCGATAACGGGAACTCCCGTAGCAAGCTAGTCGTTAAGACTCACCTACTTTAAGCTCAAAGACCATCTTCCATACTCATCACTCTCCTCTTTCTCACCAACCGAGGTCTCTTTAAATGTTTTGTAATATGTACTCTTCTTTTCAAAGCTAATTTATAATTGATTTCTATTTGTTGAATGTATCTTACCAAAGTAAAATGAGGCTGTCAATATAAAATCCATCTTTTTCTCATAAAAATTTAATTTTATAAAAAACGTTTCGCTTTAATCATCTGACGAATAAAACATCATTCGCTAAAAAAAATAAGACTACCTTTTTAAGGCAGTCTCACTAAAAACTAAACGATTTAGTAATCACTTACTGGTGTAGTATCATCACCCGCACCAATAATTTTGATACCATCACTTGCACCAATACGGGAAGCACCGGCAGCAACCATTGCTTCAGCGTCTGCTGTTGTACGTACGCCTCCAGAAGCTTTTACAAGAGCTTTTTCACCTACTGTATCTTTCATTAATTTAACATTTTCAACCGTTGCACCCGCTGTTGAGAAACCAGTCGATGTTTTTACAAAATCTGCTCCTGCTTCAACTGCTAATTCACAGACTTTTACAATTTCTTCTTTGGTTAATAGCGCTGTTTCAATAATAACTTTGACTAATGCGCGACCATTTGCTGCTTGAACAACTGCTTTAATATCTTCTAAAACAACATCATATTGAGCTCCTTTTAATGCTCCAACGTTGATTACCATATCGACTTCATCAGCACCATCTGTAATGGCTTGCTCTGTTTCAAAAGCTTTAACTTTTGATGAATTAGCTCCTAAAGGAAAACCAATCACCGTACAAATTTTCACATCACTACCGGCTAATTCTACTTTAGCTAAAGGAATCCAAGTTGGATTAATACATACAGACCAGAAGCCATGTGTTTTTGCTTCTCCTGTTAACGTAATAATATCTTCTTTCGTTGTATCTGCTTTTAATTTTGTGTGGTCAATCATTTTTGCTAAGTTTGTCATTTTTTTCTTCCTCTCTTCTTTGTTGATAATTTAAGTATACATCGCATCAGAACAAATGTAAAGATTAAAATGAAATTAAGTTCAACGAACTAGTTTTTGCGCGGTCCAATAGTCTGTAACTAATGTGTTGACGTAGTTGCCATTTAAAGCCCCTTGTATCGCTTCTAATTTATGCTCGCCACCAGCGACAAGAATGGACAATCTTTTTTTCGGTAACTCACTCAATTCAACACCAATCGTTCGTTCATTGATTTCAGGCAAAGCAATTTTACCCTTTTGATCATAAAACCTTGAACAAATATCACCAACAGCTCGTCGTTGGAGCTCATCCTTCTGTAAATCAGTCAGATAACCCAATTGAAATAAGAGGGCTTCTTCACGTGTCGTTCCAACGGTATAAACGGCAACTGTTGCTTCTTCTTGTAGCATCATAATATGTTGGATGTGTCGGTCTTTAGCAACGATTTTTTTGACTTCTCTATTATCAAATATGACCGGAAGTGGCAAGGCTGTTCCTGTAGTGTGGTAGCACTCTGCAAATAAAGATAAGGTTTCATGAGCGTAAGTATTTACATTGGAATGCGTAATACTGCCTTTCAATTGGACCACTTGAATATTTTTTAATTGATTTGGACTCAGTTTTTTAGCGACTTCATAAATCGTCGTTCCCCAACCAATACCAATCACATCCTCATCCACAATGGATTCATTAAGAAAAGTGGCTGCAACAGAACTAATTTGTTCAATAATTAAATCGTAATTTTCACTTGGGGTTTGAGCAATTCTTACATGTTTCAACCCATATTTTTCTTTAATTTTATTAGCTAAAGCGAAGGTATCACTAAAAGGGTCTGTAATGGTAATTATCACGAACCCTTGATCTTTCGCATGCTTTAGTAAACGGGAAACCGTTGGACGTGATATATTTAATTCCGTCGCGATTTTTTGTTGTCCATATTCTAATTGATAGTAAAGTTTAGCTACCTCTATACTCAATTGATCTTTAGTCATACTCATTTTTTTGTACCCTTTCGTGTGCTTTTTATCTATTTTATCATAAATTTAAATATTATTTTATTTGCTTCTTTAGAATGAACCCTTTTTTTAGACTCATATTTCCATTAATCATTGCTTAATTATTAAAAACATTAAAATTTTTAGCGAAACAGATGATTTTTTTGACTTAAAATGATAATGTTAGGGTACTATTTACTGTTATATTAGAAAGGTCGTTTATCATGTCGTCATTTCATTCTAGATCGGAAGAACAACATTATTATGAAACTCAAGTTTCAGAAACAGAATTTTTAAAATGGTATAAAAATCAACATTTTCCTACTCAAGAAGTTCCTTCTGTTACGGTTGATATTGTTTTATTCTGTTATAACCGGGAGCAAGATGATTTAAAAGTTCTATTTATTAAAAGAAACACTCATCCCTTCCAATATTCTTGGGCTTTACCTGGAGGCTTTGTTAACCAGCATGAGGCTACTGCTGATAGCTGTATTAGACAAACTTATGCAGAAACAGGTGTTTCTATCACTCGTTCAAATATTGAACAACTCCATACCTTTAGTAACCCTGGACGTGACCCACGTGGTTGGGTGATTACTGTGAGTTATCTCGCTTTTATCGGTGAAGAACCCTTAACTGCAGGTTCTAAAGCAAATGATGCCTCATGGTTTTCAATCAAAAGAACGGCAAATCTTTTAGTTTTATCCAATCCAAATAAAGCTCAAATCAAATTAAACTTAATGGATGGCGAATCTCTTGGTCGTGATTCACTTGCTTTTGACCACGCCGAAATTGTAACCAAAGCTTTTAATCGTGTCTGTAACAAAATGTACCATGAGCCTAAACTCCTACGTGTTTTAGGACAAAATTTCACCATTACTGAAGCTCGTAAAGTTTATGCTAAATTTTTAGGGATCGATTATCGGGATTTAGATCATTCTAACTTTAAAAAAGCCTTACGTCCTTACCTCGTTGAGGTTGGACAAAAAGCAATTGGTGTCGGGCGCCCTTCCAAAATTTATGAATTAAAAAAATAAATTCAAAGGTGATCATTATGGAAAAATTAATTTCAACCGTTGATGGTGGCACAATTTACTATCAAATTATTGGAACTGGTAAACCACTTTTTTTTATTCATGGAAATAGTGGCAGTCATCGTTATTTCAAAAAACAAGTTGAATTTTTTAAAAATAAATACCAATTAATTCTTATGGATACCAGAGATCATGGTCGGTCAATTAACCGCTCCGACCAACTTACTTTTGGACAAATTATGACCGATATTTTAACGATTTTAAAACATGAAAACATAAAAAAAGTTTCATTAATTGGTTTTAGCGATGGAGCAAATATTGCTTTAACTTTTAGTAGCTATTATCGTAAACTCGTTGAAAGCGTCATTCTTGTTTCGCCTAATATTACATTCAAACAATTAAAACCAGTTCAACGTTTTTACTCCAAACTATTTTTTGACATTACCGACAAGTTATTACACTGGAAAAAACGAGCACGAGTGGCTAAATTAGCGATTACTGATTTACCGATTTTTAAACGACAATTTAAGAACTGGGATGTACCAACACTGATTGTTGTTGGTGAATATGACATTATGGAAACGCAAAAAATTAAAGAATTTGCTCAAAAAGTCCCTAATGCGATGTTTACAATCATTAAAAAATGCCCTCATTCTATACCTGTTCTAAAACCAAAAACGTTTAATCGTTTAGCTTCAAATTTTTTAAACTATAACAAAATCGAACACTAACTAAAAAAGACAGATGAGAAAGCCTTTCGGTTCACTCATCTGTCTTCTCTTTTTTTAATATGGAAAAACAGTATGACGATTGATTTCAACCTCTAATTCTTCCATCATCACTGCTACTTTTTCTTCTGTCCAGTTAAGGTAAGTCGCCATAAATAAGATGACATCATCCTTAATTTCTAAGGCATGTTTAATATCAAATAATAAATAACTTGTCCGACGCAATAAGAAATCAACTGGATCTAAAATCATCTCATGTTCCAACCCATATTTAAGCATTGCTAATGTCATATCATTTAAATTAGTCGTATTTTCTTCCAATAGATAATCAAATACAACTTTTGCATTTGCTCCATAACGTTGGACAATTTCTTTTGCTTCTGCGGGTGCTAAATTATAATGCGTTTGCCCCATTTGAATAAAACGATCCGCTAGCTGATTAAAAGCAGCGCTACCTCCAACTACTCCACCTGATAATGTCAATTCTTTTGTCTGACAATCAATATAAGGAATCCCTTCATTAACAGATAGGTCTTTTAATACTTTATCCATGATTGTTTCTGACATCTTACGATAACCTGTCAACTTCCCTCCAGCGATTGAGTATAAGCCACTCTTAGAATGAAAAATTTCATCTCGACGCGAAATTTCAGAAGGTGATTTACCGGCCTCATGAATTAGTGGACGAACCCCAGCCCAAGCAGTCTCCACATCACTTAATTTTAATTTTGGAATATCAAAAATAGCATTCGTTGCACGGATAATATAATCAACATCTTCACGTTTAATCTCTGGTTCTGCTGGATTTTTTTCATAGAACGTATCAGTGGTTCCAATATAAACTTTTCCTGCTCGAGGAATAGCAAACATCATTCGTCCATCATTGAATGGTGTATCAAAATAAATAGCGTTAGAAAGTGGTAACTTATCTTGATCTACCACTACATGAACACCTTTTGTCATATGGAGATATTTGCCCTCTTTTGATTGGTCTAATTCACGTAGCTGGTCTACCCAAGGGCCAGTAGCATTAATCACACGCTTAGCATAAATGGGATATTCTTTACCTGTTACTGTATCGATTACTCGAACGCCAATGATTTGCCCTGTTTCTTGACGATATAATAATTTCACAACTTTTGTATAATTACTAATCATTGCGCCTAATTCATTCGCTTTTTTCAAGGCTTCTAGTGTTAAGCGACTATCATCTGTTCGATATTCAACATAAACACCTGTTCCAGATAATCCTTTTTCTATCAAATAAGGTTCTCGGCGCAAGGATTCTTCCGGATTTAACATAAATTTACGTTCATTTTTTTTAACTTTTGCTAATCGATCATAAATATCTAAAGCGATGGTCGTCGTAAATGGACCAAACGTTCCACCCTTATAAAAAGGAAGCATCATTTTAACTGGAGTTGTCACATGTGGTGCATTTTCATAAACAATTTCACGTTCTTGGCCAACTTCAGCAACGGTTTTAATATCCAGTTGAGCTAAATAACGAAGCCCACCATGAACTAATTTTGTTGACCGACTTGAAGTTCCAGAGGCAAAATCACGCATTTCTACTAAACCAACGGTCAATCCTCTTGTAACCGCATCCAAAACAATGCCAGCACCAGTAATCCCTCCACCAATCACCAAAACATCTAGTGTATTTTGGGTCATCTTTTCTAGATTGTCATTTCGTGTTTCTAATGAAAACATATTCCTTCCTCCTTCAGACTTCTTCAATAAAGTTGCTTCTATTACAGTCTACCACACGTTATCTTAATTGAACAAAATTATTTCTTTTTCACCTCTATTTTTAGTAAAAATATGATACGATATTATTAGACAATAAAAAGGGGGACTTTTAATGGATATCAAAGAATTACTTATGATTTTCACCATTAATTTTTGTTACATTACGTTAAATACAATTCGTTTTATGTTAACCATGAAAGGCTACCGCATCATCGCACCTCTTGTTAGTATGGTTGAGATTACCATCTATATTGTTGGTTTATCACTTGTCCTTAATCGAATGGATAATCCACTCAATATTTTTGTCTACGCTTTAGGCTATGCAGTAGGAATTAGCGTTGGCATCCAGATTGAAAACTATTTAGCACTCGGCTATATTATGGTGACGGCAATTATTCCTTATGATCCTTTAGTAAATGCTGGTTTAGCTAATCAAATACGAGAAGAAGGCTATGGTGTCACTCAGAGTATTGGTGAAGGACGAGATGGCGAACGCTTAATTTTAGAAATTCTATCTTCACGCAAGAGAGAAAGAACTCTTTATCAACTTGTTAAAACCTTCGATGAACGAGCTTTTATTATCTCCTACGAACCAAAATATATTTCGGGTGGTTTCTGGACAAAATCTATTCGGAAGAATCACTTACATAAATAAGTCATAAACAAAAAGGTCGTATGAAATTCCAAATGGATATTTCATACGACCTTTTAAATCACTTGAGGAAACCGTTATTTATTGATTAAATTCTTTTTGATATTCAATAACTAACTGAGCTGTTTCTTCAATCGATTGATTCGTAACGTCGATGACATAAGCCCCGGTCCGTTCAAACACTTCACGTGCATAAGCCAATTCTTCCTTAATTCGATCTAACTTAACATAAGAAGATACTCCTTCAAGACCTAAAGAACTTAATCTCGCTTGTCGAACACTCATTAGATAGTTTGCATTGGCTGTTAAACCAATTACCACTTTTCCTTTTAAAGCATCAATTTCATGCGGTAATGCGACTTCAGGAATTAAAGGTAAATTGGCTACTTTATAAGATTTATTTGCTAAATACATACTTAAAGGTGTTTTAGAAGTTCTTGATACTCCCAATACAACAATATCAGCTGTATTAAAACCTTTCGCATCTTTTCCATCATCATATCTTACCGCAAATTCTACAGCTTCAACACGCTTGAAATATTCTTGATTTAAATGATACTGTGAACCACTCTCGTAAATAGGTTCAATATGACTACGGTTAGAAACAATACCCATCAATTTAGTCATGTAATCGATATGTTCAAGACCTACTCGTCGGCAAAAATCGCGACAAACTTGGTTTAACTCAAGACCGACCATCGTCGTTACGACAATCGCTTTTTCATTCAAAGCATCTTGACAGATAGCCAATAAACCTTCTTTAGAATCAATGAAAGGAAAGGTTTTCACTTCATATTCTTCCAAAGTTGGAAACTGGGCTAAGACAGCATGAATCACTCGCTGAGCTGTCTCGCCAATCGAATCTGATATAACAAATATTTTTAGTGTACTTTCACGTCTTCTTTGCATTTCGTTCATTAATTGCCACTCCCCATCCGAATAAAATGTTCCATCACTCGTGTTTTTGATAATTTACCGATTACTTCTTTAGAATCCTGACTACTAACAACTGGTAGCGAATCAATCTCATGTTTGACTAATAGCTCACCGGCTTCTAAAACACTCATCTCAGGTGTCGCTATCACCAAATTAGGCATCCTTGTCATAATCACCGTAATTAAAACATCATTATCGTGGCTATTTAATAAACTTCTTAATAAATCTTTTCTCGAAACGATACCTAGTAATTCTTGACTTTTGGCATCACATACATAAAGCGAACCACTATCATACATAAATAATGATGTTGTAGCATCACTAACCGTTGTTTCTGGATAACAAATCACTGGACCGGACATTAATTCACGAACAGTCGTTTTAAATAGTTGATCATGTAATAGAGGTTCAAACGTAAGACCTGAATAAACATAACCTACTTTCGGACGAGCATCTAATATTCCAGTCATCGTTAAGACAGCTAAATCGCTTCGCAAAGTCGGCTTTGTTAAACCTAAACTCTCAGCAATTCGATCGCCACTGATTGGTTCTTTTTCTTTTACAATTTCAATTATTTTTTTCTGACGTTCAGTTAACTCCATCGTCATCCCTCATTTATCAATTTTTATTTCTCATCTTCTAAAAGTATTTGACTTCTCGCTGCTGCAATATAGGCGATTGGTAAACGGAAAGGTGAACACGATACATAATCTAAACCAATTCGGTTAAAGAATTCAATCGATTGAGGATCGCCACCCAACTCACCACACACGCCAATTTTTATCGTGGGATTTGTTTGACGAGCTCTAATAACCGCTAATTGGATCAACTCTCCAACTCCTTCTAAATCAATCGTTTGGAAAGGATCAACAGGTAAAATGCCATCCGTTAAATATTGATGAATAAATTTACCGGCATCATCACGTGAATAACCAAATGTCATTTGAGTTAAATCATTGGTACCAAAACTTAAAAACTCTGCCGTTTCAGCGATTTGATCAGCAATCAGACAAGCACGTGGTATTTCAATCATCGTACCAATCGTATAATCAACAGAATAGTTTTCCTCATTCAATAATTGATTAAGATAATTCTCAATTTCTGTTTTTAAAATCGTTAATTCTTTCGTCGTCCCTACTAATGGTATCATGATTTCAGGTTTTATTTTGATATTTTTTTCTTTTTCTAATTCAATGACACTCCGAATGATGGCTTCTGCCTGCATAACGTATAGTTCAGGGTAAGTAATCGCTAAACGACAACCACGGTGACCTAACATTGGATTAACTTCATGTAACTCATTTACTTTTGATTTCAGTTTATCCAATGGAACCTCTAAATCATGTGCTATTTTTTCTAATTCGTGAGTCTGACTCGGGATAAATTCATGTAAAGGTGGATCTAACAAGCGAATGACTGCTGGTTTTTCACCAATTGTATCAAAAATTTCTTTAAAGTCATCAATTTGATACGCTAAAATTGTTTGTAAGGCTTGCTGACGTTCTTCAAAGGTTTGTGCTAAAATAAAACGACGCATTTCTCTTAAGCGTTCTGGTACAAAGAACATATGCTCAGTACGCACCAATCCAATCCCACCAGCATTAAAATCTAAGCCCGTTTTAATATCACTTGGCGTCTCTGCATTCATTCGAATATCAAGACGCGAAATTTCTTTTGACCAAGATAAAATCGTGTCTAGATTTTGATCATGCTCAGCAATACTTTGATCAATTTCACCCACGTATAACGCACCGTTCGTTCCGTCTACTGAAATAACATCGCCTTCTTTTAGAACACCACCAGCATACGTGATCTCTTTAAAAAACTCATTAACTTCTATCTCAGAACAACCGGCTACACAACACGTTCCCATCCCACGAGCCACTACCGCAGCATGTGAAGTCATTCCACCACGACTAGTGACAATCGCTTCACTAACAACCATTCCTTCAATATCTTCTGGTGACGTTTCTTGTCTAACCAAAATTGCTTTCTCACCCATGTCTACTAATTTTTTAGCTGCTGCTGCATCAAAACAAACTTTTCCAGTTGCGGAGCCTGGACTCGCTGGTAACCCTTTACTAGAGATTAATTCCGCTTGACGCAATGCCTTTTCATCAAAAACAGGATACAGTAAGCTATTGATAGATTGAGGATCAATCATCATTAATGCTTGTTTTTTGTCAATCAACTTTTCCTTCACCAAGTCTACTGCAATTTTAACGGCTGCTTTAGCCGTTCGCTTTCCATTTCTAGTTTGAAGTAGGTAAAGTTTTCCATGCTCAATCGTAAATTCAACATCTTGCATATCTAAATAATGCGTTTCTAATAAATTAACTAATCTTTGTAATTCTTCAAAACAGGCAGGTAACTCTTCTGCTAGATGATCAATGGTTGATGGGGTTCTTACGCCGGCAACTACATCTTCACCTTGTGCATTCATTAAATATTCACCAAACAATTTTTTCTCGCCTGTTGCAGGATGGCGTGAAAAAACAACTCCTGTCCCACTTGTATCACCACTATTACCAAAAACCATTGCTTGAATATTCACAGCAGTTCCTAAATGATGATCAATTTGATGTAAATTGCGATAAATAAAAGCACGTTCATTATTCCAAGATAAGAAGACGGCTTCAATCGCTTGTAATAACTGTTCTTTAGGATCTTGTGGAAACGGTTGACGTTTGTTTTCTAAAAATAAATCTTTAAAATCTTTCACAATTTCTTTTAAATGACTTGCTGTTAAATCAGAATCATTTTTAATTCGGTATTTTGTTTTATAAAAGTCTAATAAACTTTCAAAATGTTGTCCATCAATTCCATAAACAACGTTACCATACATTTGAATTAAACGGCGATAACAATCATAAGCAAAAGCTTCATTCTTAGTCATTTTAGCTAACACTTTGACACTTTCATCATTTAAACCTAAATTCAAAATCGTATCCATCATACCTGGCATTGAAAATTTAGAACCACTTCTGACAGATAGTAATAGTAAGTCGTCACTTCGACCAAATTCTTTTTTTTCTTTCTTTTCTAATTCGAATAAATGTGCTTCGATTTCTTGTTTCAGTTCATCTGTTAAGTGTTTTCCATTTTCCAAATAATGATTACAAGCTTCTGTTGTAATAGTAAAACCTGGTGGGACTGGTAAACCCAAGCGAGTCATTTCTGCTAAGTTAGCACCTTTACCACCTAGCAATCCTTTCATTTCTGCTTGTCCTTCTTGGAATTGATAAACTTGTTTTAACATGATTAGCCTCCTATATAGTACGTATGATTAGATTATATATGACGTTCTATATATAATCAATACCTATTATTAACTTATATAAGACGTACTATATAATTGATTAATATTTTATGTGAAATTTAAGTCGAAACCGTATTATATTAATGTTTTTAACCACTTTAAAAATCACAAACTTAAGCACTTCCCTCATATTTGAAATAAAAAATTCTTTTTTTAGGTAACTTCAGCATTAGTTTCTTTAAAAACATCCTTTTATCTTTTTCATGTTCCTTTTTTTAAAGTAGCAATGAAAAATAGCTTTTGAATGCTAACACATTTAAATAAACGGATAGACCATTTTAGTGATTGAGCTGAAATAAAACTTATATTAGTCAGAAGCCCTCGCAATAATTTCCCGATGTTTTTCATGATAGGTAAAACTTGCCATCCCTCTTTAGCCAACTATTTTTAAAGCAATATAAAGATCAATCAATTAAACTAATAAACATAAATTATAATGATAATTTTTTCACAAAACAAACAATAACAATCTCTCTTTTCAATTAACCAGTAATAGACAAAAGAAACCATTATTCTCTTTTTATTTTATAAATAAGTATTGCTTAAGCCTATTAAATCGGTTAGTATAAGCTCTTGGAGGGATTTCTATGATTCAAAAATTATATAAAGTTTTCGGCAAACGGATTGTCGATTTAGCTTTGATTACACTAGGCTGTTTTATTGTTGGTTTTGGTTTTAATGCATTTTTACTTCCTAATCGAATTGTTTCCGGTGGACTCACTGGTTTATCAATCCTTGCTTATGAAGTCTTCGGTTGGACACCTTCCGTTTTTATATTGATTGCTAATATTTTTTTATTTTCACTATCAGTTATTTTTTTAGGTAAAGAAGTTTTATTAAAAAGTATCTTCGGGTCTTTACTAGTCCCGTTATTTATTTCTCTTTTTAGCGGTCTTCAGATCGAAGTTTCCGAGCCCATTCTTGCTAGTATCTTTGGCGGGTCTACCGTCGGACTTGGAATTGGACTAGTCTTTCTAGGAAATGGCTCTACCGGCGGAACTGATTTACTTGCGTTGCTTTTACAAAAAATAACTAACTTAAGAATCGCCATCTTACTTGCACTGACAGATGGTTTAGTCATTTTATGTGCACTGATTGTTTATGATGTACAAGCCGTTTTGGTAGCTTTAATCGCTTTATATCTATCGAGCCGCATGGTTGATACTGTACAAGTTGGACCAGATACTTCTAAAAATATTTTTATCATTTCAAATCAATACGAAATCATTGGAACTTCGCTAGTTAATGAACATAATTTTGGAATTACTTACATTGCTGTCGAAGGCGGCCTGAATAAGGAAGCTAAAAAGATGATTATGAGTGTCATTAGAGAAGAACAATTTATTGAATTAAAACAACTAGTTCTTGATATTGACCCTGAAGCTTTTATTACAATTGCCAGTACGCACGAGGTTGTGGGACGAGGTTTTACTCTTTTTGATACAGAAAAACAAGCAGGCTAAATTAAAACTTAGCCTGCTTGTTTTTTAGTATTTTCTAAATCTAGCTAAACGCTGTTCTTGTAATTCGGCTTGACTTAAAGTGCTTAATTCCTTTAAGCTTTTTTCAATCGTGTTTTGCAAATTTTTAATGATTAAGGAAGAAGGTAATATTTCAGTTTCACCCGTTTCACTTATCACACCATCAATCACACCTAATTTCAATAAGTCTCTAGCAGTTAATTTCATCAAATCAGCGGCTTCTCCAGAACGACGACTATCTTTCCATAGAATGGAAGCAAAACCTTCTGGAGAGAGAATTGAATAAATACTATGTTCCATCATCCAAACACGATTACCAACTGCTAGAGCGAGTGCCCCTCCACTACCACCTTCCCCAGTGATAATGGTTAAAATCGGAACACTCAAATGACTCATCTCTAGCAGATTCCTTGCTATGGCCTCCCCTTCCCCTCGTTCTTCTGCCTCAACGCCACAAAATGCGCCCGGAGTGTTTACAAATGTTATAATCGGGCGATTAAATTTTTCAGCTTGTTGCATTAGACGAAGCGACTTTCGATACCCTTCTGGTGTAGGCGAGCCAAAATGAGTTTTTAAATTCTCTGTCAAATTTTGACCCTTTTGAATCCCAATGACGGTTACAGGTTGTTGGTTAAAAAAAGCTATCCCCCCAACAATTGCTGGATCATCACCAAAATAACGATCTCCGTGACATTCTATAAAATCAGTAAACAAATGAGTGATTAGTTCACGAGCGGTTAAACGATTACTCGACCGCGCGAGTGTAACAATCTCACTTGCAGAGCGCTTACTTTTCATGATAATCCCTCCATTTATTTATCATATCCATGTAACTTCAATAAACTAGCTAATGTCGTTCGTAACTCATTTCTTGAAACTATTTTATCAATAAATCCATGTTCCAATAAAAACTCTGCTCGTTGAAAATCTTTAGGTAATTCTTGACGGAGTGTTTGTTCAATGACTCGACGACCGGCAAAACCAATTAATGACTGCGGTTCTGCTAAAATTAAATCACCTTGCATCGCAAAACTCGCTGTGACGCCACCTGTTGTTGGATCAGTCAAAACAGGTATGTATAGTAAACCAGCTAAACTATGTGACTTAACTGCTCCAGATATTTTTGCCATCTGCATTAAGGAAAGAATTCCTTCCTGCATCCGAGCTCCTCCCGAAGCAGTGAAGATAATAACTGGTAACTTTTCCTGTTGGGCTCGTTCAAATAAACGAGTGATTTTTTCACCGACTATTGAACTCATACTCCCCATAATAAACTGACTATCCATGACGCCAATCCCACATCGAACGCCATCAATTTGGCAAGAGCCTGTTAAGACAGCTTCTTTTAATTGAGTCGTCAATTGTGCTTTTTTTATTTTTTCTGAATATTCAGGAAAATCCAGCGGATTATGCGCACTCAATTCAGAATCCCAAGCTTCAAACGTTCCTTGGTCAACGATTAATTCAATTCGTTCAGTCGCCCCTATTCTAAATCCATATCCGCAATGAATACAAGCTTTTTCTGTCCCCATCTGTTTACTATAAATCGCTTGTTGACAGCTTGGGCACTGCTCCCACATTCCATCGGGAACAACTGGTTTTACTGGAGCGGTTGTCTCTTGAATAGAGTGAGTGGGATTGATACGAATATAATCTCTTTTTTTAAATAATCCCATACCTGTCCTCCTCAATTCTGTTTAATCTATTGATGCTCCCACGCTGGAAGAAATACTTCTTGTAAAAAACCTGTATCGTAATTCCCAGCAATAATGTCAGGATGAGTAATTAAATCCAGTTGAAACTCTTGATTCGTCACCACACCATCCGTTACTAATTCGCCTAATGCTCGTTGCATTTTTCGAAGGGCCTCAATTCGTGTTTCTCCATGAACAATAATCTTAGCAATCATTGAATCATAAAAAGGAGGAATAAGATAATTTTGATAAACGCCGCTATCGACCCTCAAACCAAGACCACCACTTGGTAAATAAAGATTTGTAATCCTACCAGGAGAAGGCGCAAAATTTTTGGTTGGATCTTCGGCATTAATTCGACATTCGATAGCAAAACCTGTTAATTTGATATCCGCCTGCTTTAACGTTAGTGCTTCACCTGCTGCAATTTTCAGTTGCCATTTCACGATATCAATTCCTGTAACCATCTCAGTAACTGGATGTTCTACCTGAATACGCGTATTCATTTCCATAAAATAAAAATGACCTGCTGAATCAACTAAAAATTCAATCGTTCCCGCATTTTCATAAGCAACCGCTTTAGCAGCCTTTAGTGCAGCTTGTCCCATCGCCTCACGTAACTCGTGTGATAGTTTTAAAGAAGGGGCTTCTTCTAGCACTTTCTGATTATTTCGTTGCAGTGAACAATCCCTTTCACCAAGATGAATAACATGCCCAAAAGCGTCGCCTAAAATTTGAACTTCAATATGCTTTGCTGGGTAGATAATTTTTTCAATATACATCTGTCCATTTCCAAAAGCTGCTAAGGCTTCTTGTTGAGCGGCATGAAATTGACTCGCTAAATCTGCAACCGAAAAAACCTTTCTAATCCCTTTACCACCTCCACCTGCTGCTGCTTTTAGCATCAACGGATAACCAATGGCCTGAGCAACCTCTTCAGCGGCTTCAAGAGTATCAACTTCACCATCACTACCTGGAATAACAGGGACTTTAGCTTCAATCATCAAATGTCGAGCATTAATTTTGTTGCCCATCGCATCAATCGTTTTTGGTTTAGGACCGATAAATTTAATTTGACAATCTTCACACATTTGTGCAAATAGGCTATTTTCAGCTAAAAAGCCAAAACCTGGATGAATGGCTTCAGCCCCTGTCACAAGGGCTGCACTCAAAACTTGTTGCATGTTTAAATATGATTCTGTCGCGCGACTAGGGCCTACACAAATTGCCTCATCCGCCATTTCTACATGAAGCGCGGTTCGATCAGCTTCAGAAAAAATAGCCACCGTTTTAATCCCAAGCTCACGACAAGCACGAATAATGCGGACGGCAATTTCTCCTCGGTTGGCTACTAATATTTTTTCGAACATCACTTTATGCTCCAATAATAAAGGTCATCAATGCTTCACAAACTTTTTTGCCTTCTACAGAGGCCGTTGCTTTGCCGACACCAATATTTCCTTTTCGTTTGATAATTTCCATCTCCATGACTAAAACATCACCTGGAACGACCTTTTGGCGGAATTTCACTTTATCAATCCCACCTAAATACCCTGTTTTCCCTTCAAATTCTTCACTTTTAAGTAACGGGATTGAGCCAGTTTGGGCTAATGCTTCTAAAATCAAAACACCTGGCATGACAGGCTCACCAGGAAAATGTCCTGGGAAGAAATGTTCATTATAAGTCACATTTTTTATCGCTTTTACATATTTTCCTGGTTCTAATTCAGTTACCTTATCAACCATCATAATTGGATAACGATTGGGGATAATTTCCATAATTTCTTGTACATTTAATTGCATGTGTCTACCTCCTAGTTAATCTTAAATAATGGTGCTCCATACTCGACAACGGCTTCATTCTCAAAACAAATAGCCACAATCTCGCCAGAAACCTCACTTTTAATTTCATTCATTATTTTCATCGCTTCAATAATACATAATGTTTCACCAACCTCGACGCGATCCCCAATGCTTTTAAAGGGGGCACTACCAGGTTCGCTTGCTTCATAAACGACCCCAACTAAAGGTGCTTCGACAAGGTGCTTCGCTTCTAAGCTAATTTTATCTTCCTTTTGTTGATCACGGTTTTCTAATTCAGATGGATCGGTTCGTTCAACGACTTCTTCTGACTTAAAAACCTGACTTGTTGGTCTTTCATGACGACTCATTTCCTGTTTGCTAACATATAGTTGCACTTCTTTAAGTGATAAATCCAACTCGCGAATCGAACTTGTATCAAAAAAAGCTAACAATTCTTTTAATTCACTCGCTAGCATCTTAAACACCTCGCCATTTCTTCAGACAAATGACAGCATTATGACCACCAAAACCTAAAGAATTACTCAAGGTATAGTTCACTTCTTGTGAGCGCCCTTTTTCCGGAACATAATCTAAATCACAATTGACATCCGGTGTTTTTAAGCCAATGGTTGGAGGAATATAATTTTCCCGTAAAGCCATCAAACACGCAATCGCTTCGACTGCTCCAGCAGCACCTAATAAATGACCAATCATACTTTTCGTACTCGATATTGGAATACGATACGCTTGTTCACCAAAAGCATACTTAATTGCTGTTGTTTCAGCCCCATCATTCGTAGGTGTGCTCGTTCCATGGGCATTAATATAACTAATTTCTTCTTTGCTTACTCCTGCTTCATTCATTGCGAGTTGCATACACTTACCAGCACCTGAACCATCTGCATTTGGACTTGTAATATGGTGTGCGTCACAATTTGAGCCGTAACCCACCACTTCACCATAAATCTTAGCCCCTCTAGCTAAAGCATGTTCCAATTCTTCAAGGACTAAAATTGCACTTCCTTCACCCATCACAAAACCATCTCGCTTTTCGTCAAAAGGACGTGAAGCAATCGTTGGATCGACCTCTGTTGAGAGTGCCGTCAAAGCACCAAAGCCTCCAATTCCTATTTCACAAATGGTCGCCTCTGCACCACCTGCAAATATGATATCAGAGTAACCATGTTTAATATTTCTAAAAGCTTCACCAATCGCATCGGTTGAAGATGCACAAGCAGTTACAATTGACGAACAATGCCCTTTCGCCCCTAATTTAATGGCAACATTAGCGGCAGCCATGTTGCCTATTACCATCGGTACAAATAGAGGAGCTATCCGTTTCGGACCTTTGGTTGACATTCTAATGACTTGATCTTGAATGGTTTTCATCCCACCAATCCCCGAACTAACAATGGTTCCTACCCGATCTGCATTCTCATCCGTAATTTTTAAACCACTATCTTCTAATGCCTGTACCGCTGCCCCAATAGCGTAAACAGAATACATATCCATTCGCTTGACTGCTTTTTTCTCCATATATAACGTTGGGTCAAATTCTTTGACTTCCGCCGCCACGGTGATTCCTGTTTCTATAGCATCAAACTTAGTAATAGGGGCAATCCCACACTGACCATTTTTTACATTTTCCATAAATTCTTGAGCGGTGTTACCTAAAGGAGTTATTGCTCCTAATCCTGTTATTACGACACGTTTCATTACTTAATCCTCCTTAACCGTTCATTACCATACCACCGTCAACATTTAAAACTTGACCTGTAATATAGGTATTTTGTGCTAAAAATAAAGCCGTTCTTGCAACATCTTCTACTTGTCCTAACCGTTTCAATGGAATTTGGGTTTTAACTGTTTCTTTAACTTTATCACTCAATTGATTGGTCATATCTGTTTCAATGTAGCCTGGTGCAATCGCATTACATGTGATGCCACGACTTGCCAGTTCACGAGCAACTGATTTAGTTAAACCCACAACACCCGCTTTACTCGCTGCATAATTAGCTTGCCCTGCATTGCCCACTAATCCCACAACACTCGCCAAATTGATGATACAACCACTTCTTTGCTTCAACATAATTTTTGAGACATGTTTAATCGTATTAAATGTTCCTTTTAAATTAACATCAATCACGTCATCAAAATCTATTTCGCTCATCCTCATCAATAGAGTATCCTTGGTAATTCCGGCATTATTAATTAAAACATCGACAGAACCAAATGTCGCATATGCTTGCTCAATTAACTGTTGAGCCATTTCATATTTTTGAACCTCGCCTAAAACAACTAAAGTCTTCACACCATACGCTTCAATTGACTCAATAAGATCAGACTTAATTTCAGTACGGGCATTTAAAACTAGGTTGGCTCCTTCTTTAGCAAAAGATAAAGCAATTTCGCGACCTATTCCTCTTGAACTGCCTGTTATAATGACCGTTTTATTTTTAAGCATTCTTTTCTCCTAACTCTTGCCACTTACTTTTCAGCTTTTCTAATGATTTCAAATCTTCAACATTGAAAATAGTGACCTTTCGATTTATTTTTTTGATAAAACCACTTAGTATTCGCCCTGGTCCAACTTCAATAAAAGTATCGACACCGTCATCCATCATTTGCTGGACTAAATCCTCCCAATAGACAGGAGACATCACCTGTTCAACTAATAACTCTTTCACATTTTGCCCTTGTTCCATTTTTCTTCCAGTCACATTTGAGTAAATCGGAAGAACCGCTTGATGAAAATCAATTTTTTCTAATTCTATGGCTAGTTTTTCACTCGCCTTTTTCAAAAGTGGTGTATGAAAAGGGCCACTAACATTTAGTAGAATGGCACGTTTTGCACCTGCTTCTTTTAAGATTGAGCAAGCTTGAACAACGGCCTCTTTATTTCCCGCAATGACAATTTGGCCGGGACAATTATAATTTGCTGGTGCCACTAAATTTTCTTCACATGACACTTTAGAACAGATAGTTTGAACAATTGTACATTCCAATCCTAAAACAGCGGCCATTGCTCCATCATTCTCAGGAACTGCCTCTGTCATAAAACGTCCTCTTTTTTGAACTAGCCCCACAGCAGTTTGAAAATCAAGCATTTGATTTTCAACAAGGGCACTATACTCTCCTAAACTAAGTCCTGCGACTACGTCTGGTTGAATTCCTAATTCAGTTTTTATTAATTCGGAAATCGCTAAACTAACTGCTAAAATCGCGGGTTGTGTAAACTCAGTCGCATTTAATTTTTTTTCATCTTCAAATAAAAGTTGAAAAAGATCAAAATCTAAACTATTATTTGCTTCACTTAATTTAGATTTAAATTTATCTGAATATTTAGATAATTCTTGGCCCATTCCAAGATATTGAGCTCCTTGCCCACTAAATACGAATGCTATTTTCATTTTATACTCCTAGTTGAGCCATTTTTTGGCATTTTCTTTAAGAACAGTTTCCGTTTCGATCATCAATTCATTAATAATTTCAGAACATGTTTGGTTCTCTTTTGTCAGTAAACCAGCGATTTGACCCGACATCATCGAACTATCCTTAGTATCACCATCAATAACCGCACGTTTTAAAGCTCCCTTACCTAAATCTTCTAAACGGTCAAAATTGGGATTTTCTTTTCCACCTTCTTCACGTTCTGCTTTTTCATATGTTTTCGTCAATCGATTTCTTAAGCCTCTAACTGGATGGCCCGTAATCAATCCCGTAATCACAGTATCAATGTCCTTAGCTTTCAAAACCTTAGCTTTAAAATTTTGATGCGCTATCGATTCTTTTGAAACAAGAAAGCGTGTTCCTAATTGAACTCCTTCTACACCTAACATGAATGCAGCAGCAATCCCACGACCATCACCAATTCCACCCGCAGCAATTACCGGAATAGAGACAGCATCAACGACTTGAGGAACCAACGTCATTGTTGTTGATTTACCAATATGACCGCCACCCTCCATTCCTTCAACTACAACTGCATCTGCACCTTCACGTTGCATCTTTTTGGCTTGCGCGACAGAAGCAACTACCGGAATCACAATAATTCCGACTTCTTTAAAACGCTTCATATATTTTGCCGGAGATCCAGCTCCTGTTGTAATTACTTTTACTCGTTCTTCAATTACTAAATCAACAATATCTTCAACAAAGGGTGACATCAGCATAATGTTTACTCCAAATGTCTTGTCTGTTAACTGACGTGCCTTATCTATTTTATCCTTAATAATTTCTTTCGGTGCATGTCCCGAAGCAATCAAGCCTAACCCTCCAGCATTGCTGACGGCACTGGCTAGTTGTTCCTCTGCTACCCAAGCCATTGCTCCTTGAAAAATCGGATAATCGATTTCTAACATTTGGCATATTTTAGACGATTTCATCTTTTCACCCTTTCATTTTTAAAAAAATAGCTAAAAAGAGAGGTTCCCTTAATAGCTAATTTTTCACTATTTATTTTCTGCTATTTGTTTGTCAACAAAATCAACTAAATCTTTAACGGTTTCTAAATTTTCATCTGTTTCGATTGTTACATCATGTTCTTCAAATTCATCTTCAATATCATTTAAAATTTGAAACAAGTCTAAACTATCTGCCTCTAACTCATTTTTGATACTCGTTGTTAATTGAACCTCTTCTTCTTCTTTACCTAATTGGTCAATAATAATTGCTTTAATTTTATCAAATGTTGTTGTCATGTTTTTTCCTCCAATATTATCTATAATTTAATTAAAAGACTTCCCCAAGTTAAACCGCCACCAAATCCTGTCAATAACACTTTTTGATGACTTCCTAAAACCAAGGTTCCCTTTTCTACTTGATCCGCTAGCAACAGTGGAATTGAAGCGGCTGATGTATTACCATAATGGCTAACGTTAGATAAAAATTTCAATCTAGAAATCTTTGTTTTTTTAGCTAACGCATCTAGTAAACGTTCATTTGCTTGATGTGCTAAAATATAATCTACATCTGGTTCTTCTTTTAAGACTTCACTTATTTGCTGTGAAACATCTCGTATCACAAAATCAAATATTTTTTTTCCATCCATCATTAAAAATTCTTGCTGTTTTTCTAAGTCTTCGATTGGATCAAATCCATGATTATTTTTCCGGGCTACAAGCGAATGAGCTCTTCCTCCATCAGCAACAAGAGCCTCTCCTAGAAAAGAAGGTTCATTGCTCTTGTTTTCTAAAACAATACCCGCAGCTCCATCACCGAATAAAACAGCGGTCTTACGATCTTGCCAATCAATAATACTTGACATTTTCTCTGCTCCTATGACCAAGCCTTTTTGATACTGGCCACTCAATATGAATTTTTCAGCTGTTGATAACGCATAGACAAATCCTGAACACGCCGCATTAATATCAAAAGCGAAAGCTTTGGTTGCACCAATGGCTCCCTGAACCAAGCAAGCAACCGAAGGGGTCGAAAAATCAGCCGTCATAGTCGCTACAATGATAAAATCTAGTGATGCCACCTCATCCTCTTTAATCAATTGTCTAGCAACTTCTATTGCCAAATCACTTGTCATTAAAGTTTCTGCTATTCGCCTTTCCTCAATACCAGTTCGACTTCTTATCCATTCATCTGTTGTCTCAATTTTCGCTGATAATTCACTGTTAGTTACTCGTCTTGGCGGTAGATATTTAGCAACTTTCGTGATTTTAGGATACATCAACTTACTCCTTCTTATTCAAACTTAATAATATTGCTTTAAAAAATAATGAAGACTCTTAAGTCCTTTAGTCAGAGCCTCTCGCTCTTCTTCATCCATACCTTCCAAAGCAGCGGTAACCATTTTTTTATGAAAATCTTGGTGTGCTCTAAAAAACAAACGACCTCGATCAGTTAATTTTAAACGAACAATCCTACGATCTGTTTCACTTCTGACACGATCAACATAGCCTTTTTTTACAAGGTTATTAATCGCAACCGTCAATGTTCCAACCGTTATCGATAAATCTTTAGCTACCTCACTACTTGTTTTGTTTTCACCCATACCAATTGCTTCAATTGTATGCATCTCTTTGATTGATATATCACTAAAATCACTTTTTCTAAGCTCTGTTTCTTCAATCGTCAAAATGTCATTAAAGACTCTAACTAGTTGGGCATTGATAATGTTAAATTCCTGTGTCATTGTCATGCCTCGCTTATCTGTTGTTTGATAATCAAAGTATATGAGTAAATTTTAAAAAAAGCAATCTTTGCAAAAGGTTTGAACATCAAAGTATTTTTTGAAAAAGTAACCAAATCATTTAATTTAAACAATCGAATTAATAGTTTGAATGTCAAATGATTTGATAATCAAAGTATATAGCGGAACTTTTATAAATGCAACTCTTTTTTTATTTATTTATAAATAAAAAGTCAAAACCTTTTCTAAAAGTTGGATTCTAGAGGTTTTGACTTATTTTTTATTTTTTATTTTTTATTTTTTATTAAGTTCTTTCGTATCTCATTTTGTTGATCTTCATTCCAAAACTGACCGAGAACTGTTTGGGCAGGCATAATATTAATAAACGCTTGAGCATCAGCATTATACACGGCCTGTTCCAACATATAAAGTTCATAACGCGTTACAACAATCATAATAATCGAGACATTTTCACGAGAATACGCACCAGTTCCCGGTAAAATCGTCATCCCGCGAATTAATTCATCTTGAATAGAAGTAATTGTTTCTTCTGGCTTTTTAGTCATAATAAACGCGGTAACTTTTTGATGACTCACATGGATAGTGTCCACCATTTGAGTCGTACCAAAGATAGAGATAATTGTAAATAATGCTGATTCCCAATCAAAAATAAGACCCGCTGCTACAACAATAAAACAGTTAATGATCATCATTAATGAGCCGACCGTCCGCCCTGTTGTTTTAGCTAAGATAAGCGAAATAATGTCCATTCCACCTGTACTAAAACCAAATTTCATCGTTAGACCCACACCTACACCAGTAATAACCCCACCAGCAATGGCATTCATTAAAATATTATCTGTCACTTCAACAATGGGCACAATGTGGGTCATAATAGTAATCGAAAGAACCGTTAATAAACTGTAAATAGTGGCTGATTTACCCAATTTAATCCAACCTAGTACAGCAATAGGAACATTAAATAGAAAAATAAAAGTCCCAGTATTGATTTTAATTCCAAAATTCAACTCTAGAACACTTGATATTAATTGAGAGATACCATTTAAACCAACAGAAAAGACATTTGCTGGAATAAGAAAGACATTTAAACCAACTGCTAATAAAAATCCAGCAACTATTACAATTATTATTTTTTTTATATTTTCATTTTGTTGATATGCTTTCGTTATATTGCCCACTTAAAACCCTCCTAATCATCCTATGATACTTTAATATCATACTCGAAATGACACATAAAAGAAATAAAAATTATTCTAAGATTAAACCTTGTTTTTTTATTTCAGTTAAAGTTTGTAACCGTTTGGTTGGTTTCCGATTCATATTGTCAGTCATTTGCTTCGTAAAGGAGTCCACACGACGATTAGCGTTTCTCAAATCGTAATATTCTGTTACTTCTGCATCATAAGGTTCAAGCTCCTTCACTAAAGCTTCAGTTGGTAATTGATACATGTTTTCAAAACACATTAAATTTTGTGGTAGTCGTGGTTTCAATTGTGGTTCTTGATCTGGGTACCCTAAGGCTAATCCTAAAATTGGAAACGTGAGTTCCGGTAACTCTAATAATTTAATAATTTCACGACTATCGTTTAAAATACTACCTAAAATAACAGTCCCAATTCCTAAACTTTCAGCCGCTACATTTACATTTTGAGTCGCTAAAACTGCATCACTCATTGCAACCATAAAACGATCCATATTTTTCAAAACGGTTGTTTCTTGATGATTTTCTTTTGCTATAACCGCATTACGATATAAATCAGCAACAAAAATTAATAAATGACTCCCTTCAGCTACATAATGTTGCTGACAAACCTCTGCAATTTTATTTTTCTTTTCTTGATCAGTAACTTTAATAATACTATAAGACTGTTCAAAGCTACTTGTCGAGGTGTGACGGGCAACATCAATCAAAGTTGACATCACTTCTTCTGGTATTTTTTTCTCTTGATATTTACGAATACTACGATGATTCAACTGGTTTTTTATTGTTTCATTCATTGTGATACTCTCCTTTTATTTTTAAATTTACATATCACGTAATAATTGCGCTGTCTTTTCAAAGCCTAGGCATGGATCTGTAATTGAGCGCCCAAAATGTTGATTCTGTTCATCCTGTTTACCAGATTCTAAAAAACTTTCAATCATAAAACCACGAACGAGAGTCGCTAAAGAAGGGTTCCATGCTCGATTCATTTGTACTTCTCTCACAATTCTTATTTGTTCGTGTTCTTTTTTTCCTGAATTATCATGATTCGCATCAATTATTACGAAGGGATTACTAAGTTCACTAGCCTCATAGCGAGATAAAACATCACACAAATCTTCATAATGATAATTGGGCTTAAAGTCACTTGTTTGAGTTTGACAACCTCTTAAAATTAAATGCGTACGTTTATTTCCTGTTGTCTTAACAACATTCTGTTGAATTAAAAATTCATGTTCTTGTTGTGCTGCAAAGATCGAATGAAATAAAACATTTAAATCACCACTCGTTGGATTTTTCATTCCGACAGGTTGGGAAAGTCCACTAGCAACAAAACGATGGCCTTGATTTTCAACTGAACGAGCACCTATCGCAAAATAACTAACTAAATCTTCAATAAAGGGCAGTGTCTCTGGATAAAGTAATTCGTCCGCTGTCGTCAATCCTACTTCTGTTAAAACACGATAATGTAAACGACGCGCAACTTCAACACCCTCAAGCCAATTTGAAGGCTTATTACAGTTCGGTTGTTCCATCAGTCCCTTATAACCCGTCCCATTAGTTCGTGGTTTATTCGTATAAATCCGTGGCAATAAGAAGAGTTTATCTTTCAATTCGGTTTGAAGTTTTTTTAATTTCTTAGTATATGCAATAACCGCCTCTTCATCGTGAGCCGAACAAGGTCCCACAATAATTAACAAACGTTGGTCTTGTCCAGATAAAATTAATTTAAGTTCTTCATCACGTTTATCTTTAAAAGCTCTTTGTTCTTTTGTTAATTGATAATTATCAATTACTTTTTCTAACTCTATTTTTTCCCCAATTATTTTAAATGCCACTCTAAAAACCCTCTCAATCCTAAAAGAAAGATTTTATCACAAGATAAAATCTTTCTTTTTTGTCAATATTTAATTACCTAACTTCTGCGTTTAAAATTGCAATCAATTCATCTGTAATCTTAGTCATTGTTTTGGTAATTTCTTCGTCCACTAACGTATTTTGATCATCTTGGAAAATCAGAGAGTACGCTAATGATTTTTTACCTACGCCTAGTTTTTCACCTTGATAGATATCAAATAATTCAATACGTTTTAAATGTTTGCCACCTTTAGCATGAATAATATCTAAAATGGCTTGATGTGCTATTGTTTGATCAACCAATAAGGCAATATCCCGCTTCACAGATGGATATTTACCAACCTCTTTAAATTCAACCATTGTTGGTGCCAACGAACAAAGCAACTCTAAATCTAGTTCACTCACATAAGTTTCTGCTAAATCAAATTCTTTTGCTGTTAACGGATGAACTTGGCCAATAAAGCCGACCCTTTGATCTTTTATAATAATCGCTGCACTACGACCAGGATGTAAGTCTGGATAATCAGTTAAAGCTTCAAAACGTGTTTCTTTAATCAGTCCAATTGAGGTTAACAAACTTTCTAATACCCCTTTAAGCGTAAAGAAATCTGCTTTTTCAACCGAACCAAACCAATCATTGGCTTTCCATTCTCCACTAATTGCCATCGCTAAATGTTTAACTTCATTTGGCAACTCCGTTCGAGAGGTTGCTTCAAAGATATTTCCAATTTCATACAATGCAATTCGATTATTTTTTCGTGCTAAGTTGTAATGAACATCTGTTAATAAAGTTGACGTTAAATTTTGACGTAAAATTGAATGTTCTTCACTCATCGGCCAATCTAAAGCGACAACTTCTTTAGGTTTTCCAATAAATTTAGTCGCTAATTCTGGTGTGGTCAATGCATAACTAATCGCTTCAGTTAAGCCATTCCCCTCAACGTAACCACGTATTTCACGTTCTAATTTTTGAGCAGGTGATAACTGTCCTGCCAATGAACTGCCACTTGGTAAGGTTGATGGTAAATTATCATAACCAAAAATACGGGCAACCTCTTCTAATAAATCTGCTTCTATCGTAATATCCCAACGTCTTGGTGGAATGACCACATTATAAGCTTCATTCGTCACTGTATAGTCAAAACCTAAGTCAGTAAAAATTTGATTAACCGTCTTTAATGACAGACTCGTTCCTAATGAATGGTTAATTTTATGGAGTGTAATCGTGACTTCAACATTTTGAGGGATTAACTCTTGACTAATGGCCTCCCCCTTAACAACTGTCCCACCTGAAAGTTCAGCAATCATTGCAGCTGCAAAGTCACTAGCTTCTTGAATAGTTGCTGTATTGATTCCACGTTCAAACCGTTTACTGGATTCACTAGATAGACCAAATGAACGGGCTGTCCGACGAATTAAAGTAGACTGGAATAAAGCTGTTTCTAAAGCGACAGTGGTCGTTGTTTCGTCAATCTCTGTTGTTGCACCACCCATAATACCTGCTAAAGCAACAGGAACTTGACCATTTGTAATGACTAAGTTAGACGTCATTAATTCACGTTCGACACCATCTAATGTCACTAGTTTTTCAGTTTCTTGAGCACGACGAACCTCAATTTCTTGACTACCAAGCTTATCGTAATCAAAAGCATGTTGCGGTTGACCGAATAATAATAAAACATAATTAGTCACATCGACCACATTATTAATAGGACGTATGCCTTCGTTCATCAGTAAGTTTTGTAACCACGTTGGACTTTCTTGAACTTTAACATCCTTAATCACACGCATATGATAGGTTGGTGTATCTTCAGCGTTTGCAACACTAACCTTTAGATATTTTTCAATTGTGTCATCCTTTGTTTCAACTAATTTTTTAGTTGGAAAATGAGGCGTTCTTCCATAAATAGCCGCGACTTCGTGTGCCACGCCACGCATACTTAAAGCATCTGCTCGGTTTGGCGTTACAGAAAGTTCGATAATGGCATCATCCATAGCCAAGTAAGAAAAAACATCTTCACCTGGCACTGCGTCATCTTGCAAGAAATAAATTCCTTCTGCGTATTGCTTAGGAACAACGCTATCGCTATAACCTAATTCCCCTAGAGAACAAACCATGCCAAGTGACACTTCTCCACGCATTTTCCCTTTTTTTATTTTAACATTACCAGTAATTCGTGAATTAGGTAAGGCGACAATCACTTTCTTACCCGCTCTTATATTAGGCGCTCCACAAACGATTTGATATAATTCCTCTTCACCAACATCAATTTGACAAACTGATAAGTGATCACTATCTGGATGTGGTTTACATTCCTTAACATCACCAACGACTATTTTTTTTAATCCCTCTTTGGCAACATTCACTTCTTCAACTTCAATCCCTGAACGTGACATTTTATCTGATAACTCATCTGGTGTAATATCTTTAATATCGATTAATTCGTTTAACCATTTATATGAAACTAACATTTTCCTACCCCTTTACATTGAATTGATTTAAGAATCGAACATCATTTTGATAGAAGTAACGGATATCGTTGACTCCATAACGTAACATTGCTACACGGTCTGGTCCTAGTCCAAAAGCAAAACCACTGTATTTTGTTGAATCAATCCCTGACATCTCTAAAACACGAGGATGAACAACCCCTGCTCCTAAAATTTCAATCCAACCCGTATGCTTACAAACATTACAACCTTTTCCACCACATTTGAAACAACTAATATCAACTTCAACAGATGGCTCAGTAAACGGAAAATAACTTGGACGTAAACGAATATTACGTTCCTCACCAAACATTTTTTTAAGCAAAACTTCCAATGTTCCCTTTAAATCGCCCATTGTTATGTGCTCATCAATCACCAAGCCTTCAATTTGATGGAACTGGTGACTATGTGTCGCATCATCATTGTCACGACGGAATACTTTCCCTGGGCTAATCATACGTAATGGACCTTGACTGAAATCATGTTTTTCCATTGTACGTGCTTGAACAGGTGATGTGTGTGTTCTTAATAGTAATTCTTCTGTAATGTAAAAAGAATCTTGCATGTCACGCGCTGGGTGATCCTTAGGTAAATTCATACGCTCAAAGTTATACTCATCTTGTTCTACTTCATAACCTTCAACAATTTTATAGCCTAATCCTAAGAAAATATCTTCAATTTCTTGCATTGTCTGTGTTAAAATATGTGAATTTCCTGTTTTAATTGTTTTACCTGGCAATGTGACATCGATTGTTTCTTCTGCTAAAGCTTTGTTCATTGCTTTTAATTCTAATTCCGCTTTTTTTCCTTCTAAATGCTCACTTAACACGTCACGAATTTCGTTAGCTAAACTCCCTACAACTGGACGCATCTCTGGCGTTAAATCTTTCATTCCACGTAAAACTTCCGTCATCGAACCTTTTTTACCTAAAATCTGAATACGAATTTCATTTAATTGTGCGAGTGAATCTGATTCACTTATTTTTGTAATCGCTTCTTGTTTAAGCTCTTCCAAAACTTCTTTTAATGACATTTTTTCCATTCCCTTCTTTATATAACACAAAAAAACACCGTTCCTCAGAAAACTCTAAGGAACGATGTCTCGTGGTACCATCCTATATTTTATATTAAAGCAACTACTATCGCTTTAATAAAACTCTGTTTTTTAACGATGCGAACACCGGCTTTTATAAAAAACTACTCAGGAAGTGAACTTCACTAATTGATCTTATCATTTACTTTCAGTCTTTGGTAAATGTCCCTTATCTAAGTTCTTAATTAGTTACTCTTTTCCCTAAACGTATTTTTAAAATATAATAACAACTAACTTCAGTTTACATAAATAAATGAAAAAGGTCAAGTTAGTCTGACCACTTTTCACCCCACGTTTGAATTTCTAACATTACTTGTTTTAAATCCTGACCCTTTTCAGTAAGTTGGTATATCGCTCGGGTCGTTTCTTCAGAAATCATATCCCTTGAAATTATTTTCTTATCTTCCAACTCTTTTAAACGTTCAACAAGGACGCGATCACTGACATTGGGAATCTTTGAAGCAAGTTCAACAAATCGTTGAGGTCCTTCTTCAAGTAACACATCAATAATTAAACCGTTCCATTTTTTACCTAAAATAGCGAACGTTCTTTCAAATTTAGGACATATCTGGAATTGACGTTCGACACAATCGATCATGTTTTCCCCTCCTTATCTTTTTATTCTTAAAATTAAGTATAAAACAAAGAAAGGTGAAATTCTAGTTATCTGTTTTAAGCTGAAATCATTTAGATAAAACTGATGGCTTTAAGTTTCATTTTACGATAAAGTGGCGATAATACTTCTTCAACTGCACAATATTTGTCCACTAAGGTTACAATATAACTTTCTTTATATTTAGGTGGTGCAATGGTTGCACCAAACATATGTTTTACAATAATATCTTCTTCTAAAGGTGAAATTTCTGTCAATTTCCGAGCATTTTTCAATGCAATCCGTGGATGAGCATACGCGTGTGTGCCTTCACCCATTTTTTCCTCGCGCCAATCATAAAAGAAAAGATCATGCAACAATCCTGCACGTGCCGTTGCACGAAGATCTCCATTCCATTTTTTTGCAAGGAGGTAGCTTCGATAAGAAACACTGATAGAGTGTTCTAAACGGTTAGTATAGTGATGTTGTTTAAATTCTCTAAGCGCTTGTACTTCGTCTGTATAGATTAAGTCTTCGACCAAACTGATGTATTCTTGGTCATTTTGCCAATAATGTGTCATATTTTTTTCTCCGCTTCTTTAAAAAATTTAACATCCCTAACATATAGGTACATTTTAACACGTTTAAATCGTATCTGCTACTGTTTAATTTTTATTAATTACTTCCTAATAAATTCTTAAAGACTAAACATTAAAATTCCACCCGCAATTGCTACATTCAACGATTCAGCTTTACCAACCATTGGGATATAAAGATTTTTATCTGTTTGTTGTAGATAAATTGGATTGGTCCCTTGTCCTTCATTCCCCATAATTAAACCATATTTTGCTACAGAGCCCACCTCGCGATAATTAACCGCAACGTCATTTAATTCTGTCCCAAAAACTGGCAAACTTAACGTCTGAAGCTCGGCTATTTTTTCATTTAAATCTGCTTCAATAATTTCCAAATGGTATTGACTTCCTTGCATGGCACGTAAAACTTTACTTTGATAAATATCAGCCGTTCCTTCGCCAAGGATAACATGACTAAATCCTGCAGCATCAGCTGTTCTAATTAAAGTTCCGACATTGCCAGGGTCTTGAACACAATCTAGCATTAAAACTTTTCCATAGGTAATGATTTGCTGCTTTTCTTGAGGCTTAACGACCGCTAGTATTGGTTGAGGTGTCGGTAACGTAGACAGCGTTTGAAAGATACCTTCACTTACAATTCTAATTTTATCACTTGAAATTTGTTCGATTAAATGTGAATAATTAATTAAACCTTCGTCTGTCGTTAAACACCACTCCATTTCAACCCCATAAGTTAACGCTTCTTCAACCAGGTGTTCCCCTTCTAATAAGTAGCTATTCATTTGATGACGATATTTTTTTAAATGTAATTTTTTTATATCCTTTAATAATTGATTTTTACTAGATGTAATTCTTTCCATAATGTCCCTCATTTCCATTCTGTTCTATTATAGCAAATTTTCATTTTTTTTAAAGATTAGGGTATACTATAATTACTAGAGAAAGGAGCATCCAAAATGACTTTAAATATTACTGTTTCAGGTCGAGTTCAAGGCGTTGGTTTTCGCTATAGCACAAAAATATTAGCCGATCAAATTCCTGTCTTTGGATTTGTTAAAAACTTAGAAAATGGACAAGTCTATATTGAAGTTTCTGGTTCTAAAAGTCAACTTGATTATTTTATTGAGCGCCTACGGAAAGGTATTTCTCCTTTTGCGCAAGTTGAGCATCTTGAAATTACAGAAAATTCAAGCACTCTATTTGAAAAAAACTTTTACGTTGCCTATTAAATTGATGAAATGAATTGAAATCCTCAACATAATTAGTTATAGTTAAGCTTGTGTATATTAAAGTAAAGGACGAATGCAATGAAAAATATGAAAAGATGGTTCTACTCTTCAGGATTACTCGCACTATTGATTTTTCTATCAGGTTGTGTGAAACAAGATAAAAACGGAAACCCCGTTGAGAGCGGATTAATTTATCGTTTTTTAGTTAAACCAATGAGTGGACTTGTCACTTATCTAGCAGAAAATCTAGACTTAGGTTATGGCGTTGCCATTATTGTTTTAACCTTAGTTGTTAGATTGATTATCTTACCACTTGGCCTAAGCCAAATGAAAAAATCCATGGTTCAACAAGAAAAAATGCAAGCTGTTAAACCACACATGGATGAAATCAATGCCAGAATGAAAGCGGCAGGATCTCCAGAAGATCAACGCTTGATTCAAATGGAATTACAAAGTCTATACAAAGATAACGATATTAGCTTAATGGGCGGAATGGGTTGTTTACCACTCTTGATTCAAATGCCGATTTTCACGGCTCTTTTTTATGCGGCTAAAGTGACACCCGGTATCCAAGATTCATCCTTCTTCTTTGATATGATTCCTTTAGGTAAACCAAGTTTAATCTTGGTTGCATTAGCTGGGATTAGTTACTTTGGTCAAAGTTTTATTAGTATGATCGGTATGGCTCCAGAACAAAAGAAACAAATGCAAATGATGACTTATATTTCACCGATTATGATTATTATGATTTCTTTCAATTCACCTGCAGGGGTAACCTTGTATTGGGTAATTAGTGGGTTCTTTAGTTGTATTCAATCATTGATTACAAATCTCTACTATAAACCACGTATAAAAAAAGAAATTGCTGATCATTTTGAAAAAAATCCAGTTAAAGTTAAAGTAACGAAAAAAGTAAAAGATGTCACGCCGACTAAAAAAGCTGGTCAAAAGCCCTCGCTCAATGCGAACCAAAAGAACAATAACAATGGTCGAAATGCCGGAAAACAGCAACGAAAAAAATAATAACACTCATCTCGTTCAGTGAAAAAAGCTGATTTAGATGTTTCAAAAAAAGGAACAAAATCTTTTTAAGATTTTGTTCCTTTTTTCTTTTTTAGATCTTTTTATTGATGCTATTATTTATTTAAAACCTCAACTGCTTTTTGATATTGTGTATCATTTTCTTTCCAATAGTCCAATATTTTCTCTGTCAATACTCGAATCGTTTCCTTATCCGTATCACCAGTTACTTTAATCTTATTGGCTTCTTGAAATTCTTTGATAGCTGCCGTCGTTTGTTCGGTATAAACATCACCCACCGAATCCATTGAATAGCCCAAAGTTTGAAGATAAATATTGATTGCTTTCACATCTTTCCCAATAACTCCTTGAGTATATGTCATTGACGTATCAATAAATGGTTGTTCTAGGTATTCCGGATACTTAACTTCAATGGTCGGCTGAACTCCTTTTTTATTAATCCATTCGCCTTTAGGTGTTAACCATTTACGAATTGTTAATTTTACTTCACCACCGTTATCTAAAGGAATCAGTGTTTGAACCGTCCCTTTACCAAACGTTTTAGTCCCAACAACTTGGTAACGACCGGTATCTTTCAATGCTGCCGCCATTATTTCAGAGGCACTCGCACTGTTTTCATCCGTGATTAGAACAGTTGGCTCCGTTATTTTTTCACCATTATCTAAAGAACGCTTAGCTTTATCTACCGACTTATCTTTGCTTCCGCGGTCTTCAAATTCAACAATTGTTTCACCATCTTTTAAGAAACGGCTGCTTATTTTTTCAACTTCTGGTAAAACTCCGCCAGGATTCCCTCGTAAATCAATCACAAAAGATTTTGCTCCTTCTTTTCGTAATTTTTCTACAATTTTATTAAATTCATCGGAAGTGGTTTCGTTAAAAGAGGTAATCTGGATCGTGCCAATCGTTGAATTTTTCTTATCAATAGTCCCTGTTACTGATTCTACAGGAATAGTGTCTCGAACAATGTCAACTGTAAACACTTCATTATCTCGTGAAATTTCTAATTTAACCGACGTCCCTTTTTCACCACGAACCTCTTTGACAACTTCGCCTAAAGGTTTTCCTTTCACCTCTTTTTTATTAACTTTAATAATCATATCACCGGCTTTAAGTTGAGCCTTTTCTGCGGGCGAATCTTTAATCGGTGGTTCAGCAATTGTTGGGTAATCATTTTTAATCATCATTACTGCACCAATACCTTCAAAATTCCCAGATAAATCACTATCAAAGTCTTTTGCTTCTTCTGGACTAAAATAAGTGGAATAAGGATCATCTAATGAATTAACCATCCCCATCAGTGCTCCATCAACAAGTTTTTGTTCATCTACCTCTTTTAAATAACCTTCTTTAATTAATTCGGCTAAGTAATCGACCTCAGAAAAACTCGTCTTTCTTGTTGAAATAACTGGATGTGCGGTTCCAGATAACTCATATACGACAATCGTTGCCCCTGAAGTAAGTATTACCGCAACGATAATCGTTAAAATATATTGTAGTAGTGATATTTTTTTGGTTTTTAATTTTGGTTTTTTCATTTGACCATCCTTCTTCATCAATTATTCTCAAGATAAGTTTCCCACAACTCATCAAAAAGTGTCATATCAGAAATATAATAAGTATTAGTTTCTAAGTAATTAGAGACCTCTTCATAGTCTTCTGACTGTTTAGGAAACTGTAAATCTTCAAAAATTGCTTCCGCTAATTTTGTTTCTTCGGTTCTTAACTTTGTATCTCGAAAGATTTGAACATAGTGATAAAAACTTCTTTTCAAGTGATTTTACCCCTTCCAATTATCATTAATGAATGTTTGACGTCTCTGATGCGATAAATCAAAACGACTCGGATTATTTTTATAAAACATTTGATGATACTCTTCTGCTGGATAAAACTCCGACGCTGGTTCTATCGAGGTAACAATCTCGTTACTAAAACGGCCACTCTCATTTAACATTTGTTTACTTTTTAAAGCGGCTAACTTTTGAGTTTCCGAATGATAAAAAATAACCGGTCGATAACTTGATCCTCGGTCTTGAAATTGTCCCAAAGCATCTGTTGGGTCTGTTTGTTGCCAATAAATAGAAAGTAAGCTCTCGTAAGAGATTTTTTCAGGCTCAAAAACAATTTCAACGGCTTCAGTATGTCCCGTCGTACCTGAACAAACTTCTTCATATGTTGGGCTAGTTGTCGTACCACCAGTATATCCTGAAGTCACTGAAACGATACCAGGGTATTGGTCAAAAGGTTGAACCATACACCAAAAACAACCGCCTGCAAATATTGCTTTTTCCATTTAATTTACCTCCTATTAACTATTTTTATTTCTTTTTCGGTAAGTATACATTAAAAACAATCTCATCATCAATTAAATTGATTTTATCAGCTTTAACCTTAAGTCCATCTTTAAATTTTAATTGGTCTAAATGAAGCGTTATGTACTGTTTCTTAGGATTCATCTCAACCCATTCCGGAAATGCCATGCTGTTCGAAATATAATTAATAACCGCTGAAATTGGAACATTCAGAGTTCCTATAGATAGCTCCTTTGCTCTCAATTGAAAATTTCCATTTTTGATTACATAGGGATCAAAATATAAATAAAATTTAGTTTCATGACCTAAAATAGGAAAACTACCTTCTAATAAAGCATCATTATCTAAAATAAAGCGATAATCCATTCCAGATTTTTTTACTTCTTCACCAAACATGTAATTGACCATCTGGTTGACTTGATTTTTTTTAAAATTAATTTGAAAAGCAGGCTTACTTGCTTTTGAAACCTCTTCTTTAGGAATATAAGCATTCCGTGTTTCAAAAATACGACTTGAAACAAACAGACCACAACCAAAAATAAGCGCAACTAGAAATAGAAAAGCCAAACGCCAAGGATTACTGACTAGACGTTTTAAAAAGTTAGTATCTGTTTTTTTTTGTTTTTTTTCACTTCGATTATTTTTCATTTTTATCCTCACTAAACCATTCGTTTTTATTTGCCAACATTTTTTCTTTAAAAACATTAGCTACGATTTGATAACCTAAATTATTAGGATGAAAATTATCTTCCTCAGATAATAAATTATTAATAATTTCAGCATCAGAAATCGACGTACTTGTTGTTGTCTCCTCTTTTTCATCTTTCGTTAAGGTTGCCTTATTATCTAATCCATTGTAAATTTCATCATTTATCGGGACAAAGTAAGCATTTTTTTGTTTCGAAATGACTTGTTTTGAGCCATCATTCCAGTAGTCGACAATTTCTTGCATCTCTGTAATCTCTGAAAAGTTTTTATAGAATGGGTTATAAACACCTAATTGAAAAATAGGAGCATTTTTATTGTATTCTCTCATTTTTTCATAGAGTTTTTCTAGATTTGTTTCATATTTTTTTAACGGTTTATCAAAAGCTTTAATCGAAAAAGTTCCAAACATTTTTGAACCTATCGATTGTAACAAATCATTTCCACCAACTGTTAAAAGGATAACATCGGCTTTTTCAATTGATTTTTGTAATTCTGTTTGCTTTTTAAGCCGTTTTAAAATTTGGTCACTTCGGTCTCCGGATTTACCAAAATTATCTGCTTCGACAACATCTACATTTAAACGATCTGCTAAATCACGTTGTAATATTGGAACATACCCACCAGAATTAGTACTATCCCCAATGCCTTCTGTAAGCGAATCACCTAAAGCATGTAGCCTCAATATTTCTCTTCGTGGCTCTTCTTTTTTTACAAGAGTTGTTCTTTTAATATCGTCTGCTTTGGGAATGCTTAAAGACAACATCAATTTGGTTAACATGCTCACTACGACAAAAAATATAATAAAAGGTACTATTTTTTTAAATTGTTTCATCTTTCTAACTCCTCTATCTAAAAAAGCAGACCATCGATGATCTGCTTTCTAACGACTAGTTTGTATAATACATAACGGCAAAAGCACCTTTACCAGCATGCGTTGCGACTAATGGTGAAGTATGCAAAATTGGGATAGATTTCAAATAAGGTAAGGTTTCGTGTAAGGATGCTTTTAATCCTGAACTTAATTCTAAACTATCCGCTTCAGAAATCCCTAAATAATTAACTTCTACTTCTCGTAATTTATCTTCTAAACTACTAAGCCATTTTGTGAAAGTTTTATTTCCTCGGCCTTTAGCATCTATCTTAAATTCTCCATTTTTTAATTCCATCAAAATTTTCATATTTAAGAAACCAGAAAGAGCGCCAACTAACTTCCCAATACGACCTCCCTTAACTAAATTCTCTAAGGTCGCCACACCAATAAATAAAGAAGTATTGGCTCTTGTTTTTTCAATAACCTTTATGACCTCTTCTTTAGTTGCACCAGCCTTAACTGCTTTTACAGCTTCGTAAACTTGAAACCCTAAAGCTTGATCAATAAAATGACTATCTATCACAGTGACGTCAGAATCCGTCATTTCGACAGCTTGACGCGCAGTATTTACAGTTCCACTTAATTTTTCAGTCAAATGAATTGAAATAATCTGACTTCCATCCGCTCCTAATTGATCATAGAGTTCCACAAACTTACCTAATGGGGGTTGACTTGTTTTAGGCAACTCTTTTGAAGCAGCCATCATTTTCATAAATTCTTCATGATCCAAGTCCTCGCGGTCATCATAAACCGTACCATTAATCAACACTGATAAGTCAATCACATGAATATCTAAGTCTTTTGCTCGATCTGATTCGATCAAACAAGACGAATCCGTTACAATTTTTATTGTTGTCATTACTCAAACCTCTTTCAAAATACAGTCTATTCGTGTACAATTATAATATAATATCTTTTAACTATTATAACAGATAAGAGATATATTTTCACTTATAAAATATAAAGGAGTGCCATGTATGCAACAAATAAAAAAGCAAACAAAACGCTATTTGATTATTAATGAAGTTTTTAATGCAATCACTCACGGTATCGGAACCGGCTTGAGTATTGCAGGGCTTGTTCTTTTAATTATTAAAGGAGCAAGAGCAGGTTCGGCCATCGATGTCGTATCTTACACCATCTTTGGTTCGACGATGGTACTACTATTTCTTGCTTCCACTCTTTTTCATAGCTTAATTTTTACAAAAGCTAGAAATGTTTTCCAAGTTTTTGACCACAGTTCGATTTATTTACTTATCGCAGGAAGCTATACACCATTTTGTTTGGTTGTAATTAAAGGCTGGGCTGGTTGGACTCTTTTTGGAATCATTTGGGCTCTTGCCATTGCTGGTGTTATTTACAAGTCGCTCTTTTTAAAATCAAATAAAAAGACTGGTGTTATTCTTTATGTTGCAATGGGATGGATTTGTATTTTAGCTATCAGACCTCTTTATTTAGGTTTAGGTGCTACAGGATTCGGCCTACTCTTTTTAGGTGGTGTCGCTTATACTATCGGTGCTATTTTTTACAATATGAAAAACGTTAAGTTTATGCATGTTATCTGGCACTTATTCGTTATGTTAGGTGCTGGATTAATTTATTTTTCTATCTTACTTTATGCTTAAAAATAAAGACATCAAATTTTAGTCAATCAGACTAAAGTTTGATGTCTTTTCTTTTTATTTTAGTTATAATAGACTTATCATAAAAAAGGAAGTTATTTATTCATGAAAGTTTATTTAATATTTAGCGCTACGGATAGTATTTTATCTAAACTAATTGGCGCTTATACTCAAAAACCATATAACCATGTTTCTATTGCTTTTGATGAAAATTTAAAAAATGTTTATAGTTTCGGACGAAAAAAAATCTCAAATCCATTAATTGGTGGTTTTGTAAAAGAAGATTTTTATCACCCCTTCTTTTTATGTAGCCAATGTCGTGTTTATTCCCTTGATATTACATTAGAACAACTTAATTCTTTAAAAGCTCTTATTCATTATTTTGAAGACCGACAACAGGATTTACAATACAATTTCATCGGACTTTTAACTTTAGCTCTTAACTTTAATTTTGAACGTCAAAATGCTTATTTTTGTTCTCAGTTCGTAGCGACTATTTTAAAAGAAGCCAACGTTTGTTCTTTTACAAAAAAATCGCATTTTATTAAACCTTATGATTTGATGGATGAAGTTCCTTTAGTTTTAGAGTACGAAGGCTCAGTCGTCAATTATCTTGATAGCCTAGCCCTTATTCATCGAGTAAGCTAAAAAGTCACTGACCAAAAACGGTCAATGACTTTTTTTATTAATTATTTACTGAATTAACTGTATTTCTTTGATACGTTTCAAAATCATGCGGATAATGATTTTTTTCATCAACTGTTCCTTCACTAGTACTAACGATATTCCATTCTTCCCAATCTAAATAAGGGAAAAAGGCGTCACCGTCAAACTCAGCTCTGATAAGTGTCCGGTATAGGACATCATAATGGGGTAAGAATTGTTTATAAATTTCACCACCACCAGCAATAAAAGTAATTCCTTCAAATTGATTGGCATACTCCAGAACTTCTTCAATTGAATTCATTACTAACGCACCATTACCGTCATACTCTTTATTAGAAGTTAATACAATCGTTTGACGATTCGGTAATAAACGTTTACCTAAACCTTCAAATGTTTTACGGCCCATCACAATTGTATTATTTTGTGTCATTTTTTTAAAAAATTGTAGATCATCAGGCAGATGCCAAGGTAACTGATCATCCTTACCAATTAAACCATTCTCATCTTGCGCCCATATTGCTACTAACATTTGTTTTCCCCCTAATTTGTTAAACGGCTACTGGAGCCTTAATTGCTGGATGCGGATCGTAACCTTCTAGGGTAATATCCTCCATCTCAAAATCAAATATACTTTCCTTTTTATTATTCAAAATTAATTTTGGTAATGCCCGTGTTTCTCGACTCAGTTGTAGCTCCATTTGATCATAGTGATTGCTATATATATGTGCATCACCAATCGTATGGATAAACTCCCCAACATCTAACCCAGTTTCATAAGCTACTAAATGAGTCAATAAACTATAACTTGCGATATTGAATGGGACACCTAAAAAGATATCTCCACTCCTTTGATACAGATGACAACTTAACTTACCGTTTGCCACGTAAAACTGAAACATCGTATGGCATGGCGGTAATGCCATATTGGGTACGTCTTCTGGATTCCATGCAGATACAATCAACCGTCTAGAATCTGGCGTTTTTTTAATCATTTCAATCACTTCTTGAAGTTGATCAATCGTTTCTCCTGTTGATGTCTTCCAACGTCGCCACTGTGCACCATAGATATTACCCAATTCTCCATATTTTTGACAAAAAGCATCATCGCTTAAAATTCTTTGACGAAATAAATTCATTTGCTCCTGATAGTGCTCTTTGAAAACAGCATCACTCAACGCGCGATGACCAAAATCCGTCATATCAGGTCCTTCATAATCCTCGCTTTGAATATAGCGCTCAAACGCCCATTCGTCCCAGATGTGATTTTTATTCTCTAAAAGGAAGCGGATATTTGTATCTCCTTTTAAAAACCATAATAGCTCACTCTTAATCAATGAAAAGTAAACGCGTTTGGTCGTCAATAACGGGAAACCTTTTTGTAAATCAAATCTCATTTGGTGTCCAAAGATACTTTTTGTTCCTGTTCCTGTACGATCTGATTTTTCAATACCTGCTGTTAAGACTTTTTGTCCTAAATCTAAATATGCTTGTTCCATTCTTGCCCCTTACTTTCTAATCATCAACGAATTCACTCAAATATTCCCAACGTTCCATCTTTTTTTCTAATATTTGTTCTTCTTTAGTTAATTCTTGTTGTAATTCTTGTAATTTTAACGCATCTTTCGAAAAAGAAAGCATCTCTTGACTCAGTTTGGAAATTCTATTTTCACTCTGTTCAATCTCATTTTCAATAGTATCCCATTCTCTTTGCTCATTATAAGTTAATTTTTGTTTTTTAGCTTTTGTTTTCACTTCATCTGACGCGATTTTTCTGATTTCCTTAACTTTTTCTTCAGATTTATTCTCTTGGTTCCCTTTTTGATCGAATAAATAATCACTCATTAAACCATAATACATCTCCTGCTCGCCATCGCCTTTAAAGACCAGTAATTTTTTCATTGTTTTATCTAAAAAATAACGGTCATGACTGACAGTAATGACTGCTCCAGGAAATTGCCCCAAATAATCTTCCAAAATTGTTAATGTTTCAATATCTAAATCATTCGTTGGCTCATCCAATAAAAGAACATTTGGCTGTTGAATCAAAATATTTAATAAATAGAGGCGCCGTTGCTCCCCACCTGATAATTTAGAAATCAGTGCCCCATGCATATGACGAGGAAAGAGAAAACGTTCTAACATTTCAGTGACACTAATAACAGTTCCATCTGCCTGTTTTACTTCTTCTGCTTTTTCTTGTAGATACTGAATCACACGTAGTGAAGTATCCATCCCCTCATTCTCTTGAGTATAGTAGCCAAGTTTTACCGTTTCACCTATCGACATTTCCCCCGCTTGCAATTCTAAACGAGAAGCCATAATATTTAATAATGTTGATTTACCGGATCCATTTTTACCAGTAATACCTAAACGTTCATTTGCTTGAAGTAATAAATTAAAATCGTTTAAAATAATTTTATCATCAAATGCATACTCACCATTTGTAATCTCAATCACTTTTTTACCTAAACGATGACTGGCAGTTGAAATTTCAAAAACATCAGAATCCGTTGCTTGACTGACTTTATCTTTTAAATCTTTAAAGCGATCAATGCGAGCTTGTTGCTTTGTTCCTCTTGCCTTAACACCCGCACGCATCCATGCTAACTCTTGTTTAAATAATTGTTTGTTTTTATGTTGTTGCGCCTGTTCGACATCTTCACGCTCAGCACGTTGGACTAAATAGGCTTCATAATTTCCTGAGTATTCTTGCAAAGATCCTCTAGACAGCTCCATCATCCGATTCGCCACACGATCTAAAAAATAGCGATCATGAGTCGTAACAACTAGAGCCCCTTTATAGTGTTTCAAGTAACTTTCTAACCATTCGATACTTTGATAATCTAAATGGTTCGTTGGCTCGTCCAATAAAAGTAAATCTGGTTCTTGAATCAAGACTTGAGCTAAACCTAATCTTTTTTTCTGACCACCAGATAATTCAGCCACTTTTTTATCTAAAAATAAAATACCTAATTTACTTAAAATCGTTTTTGCATTAGTATCAGCTATCCAAGCGTCCTCTTGATTCATTCGCTCTTCTGCTTGGGTATATTCCTTTTGAAAAACTGGATTAATACCGTCATCAGTTAGATTAGTTAAGGCGACTTCATACGCCCTAACAGCTTTCATCACAGGAGTCTCGCCATCAAAAACAACATCTAAAACACTACTCTCTGGTGGAAACTCTGTATGCTGTGACAAATAACTAATTCGATAATCTGTTGGATGGTCTATACTACCTAGTTCTGGAGTGTCCTTGTTGGCTAAGATAGACATCAACGTTGACTTTCCAGTACCATTAATTCCGATTAGTCCAATTCGTTCTTTCTCTTTAATCAAAAAAGAAACGTCCTCTAATAATACTTTTTCACCATAGGATTTTGTTAAATGATCTGCTCTTAGTATTTTCATATTTTCACCCACATAGAAACAAATTGATGTTGTTGTTCACTCTTTTTTGAGCCTTCAAAATAAAAATACATGATTTGTCCTCTTTCTAATACATAATCAAAACTAAGCTCTTTTACTTTTTGTTTATTTTAAAATAAAGACCTTGCTCTTAAAATTTTATCATTGTTAATTCTAACAGATTTAGGTGGGCTAAACAAGGTGACTTTAGAAGTCATAATGGTTTAGAAATAAAAAAACAACCCTATCAATGAAAGGGTCGTTCGCTTAAGCCTATTTAAAAAAACGCTTAACCTTTGCAAAATGATAATATTGAAACAAATACATTCCTAAAAAAGAAAGCATTGAGAACAAGAAAAACAACACTAAGAGATTAAAATGATCAATCAAAATAAAATAATAAATCAAAATCAACAATAATACGATGGGTAATTTTTTTTTATTATTTTCTAATCGCCGAGACATACCAAATTGGATTTGAGCAGGAGATAGAGTAACCTCTCTCTTTTTACCTTTGATAACTTCTTTTATTTGTTTTCTTTGAAAAAGAAAAAATGAAAAAAAACTAATGAATACCCCTAAAACCAAACAAAAAAACAAAAATTTTAAAGAAGTATGGGAATAGACAGTACTAAATTGAGTTAAAATAAAGTCTAAATTTATTGAGAATCCCATCGGAACGAGATACAATTTATTTTCTTTACTTTTTTTTCTTCTATCATTTTTAAAAACATACGTTTTATTATTTTCTAAATTCAAATAAAAAGCTTGTTTCGTTTCACTATCAACAAATAACTCTAAATAAAGCAATCTCATCCTTTCCCTTCCATTCAAACTATCTTTTAAACATTATTTAGTATAATGTTTATTTAATAAGAATAACAGTTTAGTGATTAAAAAAAGATATAAAAAAGTAGACTTTACTTTTTCATATCTTTTAAATTTTCTTTTCAGTTAAAATTTATCGCCGTAGACATCATTGACAGATTGATTAGCGTTGATAACAATATATAAATGATTATCTTTTGATACTTTAGTAGATTGATATAGATTATCTAGTCCTTCTTGACCAGGAGTTTCTTTGTCTTTATATGGAAAATAAATTAAATCGCTAGTTGCATCGTCAAAATGAATACTCATTTTTTCAATGTCTTGATATTTTAATGCTCGAGAAAACATCCCTAATTCTAAACCACCTAAATTAATATCATCGGTCTGAACATGATCAGCTTCATTTAAAATTTCAATTTTTAACCCTTCACATGGATGAATTTTTTGGAAATCACTACCATTAATACGGCCATAACTAGTTGTTACTTGGCTAATCCATAAATCACCAATATATTCACGGTCGATTGACCATGTTTCACCATTTCTAAAATAAAATTTAAAGCTAGTCATCTCTTTTGCCATCAATAATCTCCTCTTTCTGTTTGAGTTACTTTATCAATTTAACATCTCAATTATATCATGAAAAAGAATAGAGTGAAACTAATTTGATGCTTATTTCACAAATTAAATTAACTATTTCAAATTTTTTAAAAACGAGTCTCGCTTAACAATGACACGCTCATGTGTCCCTTCTCCGACTTTATTTTCTAATTGAAAGGCTTGAAATGAAAAAGTGTACTTCTTTTTGTGAATCATTTCCATCGCTACGATTAACTCAATTTCAGTTCCTACTTTACTTGGTAATAAATGAGTACATTCAATTTGTGTTCCAACTGATGTTTCCTCATCTTTTAATTGTTTCCCTAGCAATTCTTGACAGGTATTTTCAGCAAATGCGATTAAGGCTGGTGTCGCTAAAACTGCCAGATCACCCGACCCCATTTTTTCTGCTGTTAAATTGGAGGTGACTTTAAATTTTTTAGTTAATTTCATTTTTATTTCCTTTCTTTAACGGTCTAAATAATCTTTAGTTGCTGCTAATAAAACTTCTTTTTTATTCTGTAACCGTTGATGGAGTACCTCTTGTTCTAATTTTTTTAATAAATCGCCGAGCCATTTACCGCCCTTTAGCCCTGTTAAAGTCATGATATCTTTTCCTGTTACTGCTAAATCTTTAATCGAATGCAGAGATAATGCTTGATACGCTTTTTGCGTTTGCTCTTCAACACTAGATAACCCTAATTCATAACAAGCAAGCTCAACAATATGAATATAACCTGGTGTCGCTTGATACAACATATCAATCGTCCAAACACTTTTTTTTCTCTGCATCAATAAACTTAAGCAAGTTATAATATCCATCATTAATTTATTCGAAACTTTCCACTGTTTCAACCAAGCTGTTAAATTATTTACATCTAAGTAATTTAACAATAAAACCCAGGCCACGACTTCATTGTCCCATTGTTTTCCTTTCAATGATTGAAAAGCTTTTAAACCTTTTTCGTATTTGGCTAAACCTGGACAATATTTAAAACACCCCGTTTGGATAAATAAAGCTAAACCAATTTGACGGTTTTCACCTAATAAAAGCTTAACCCACTCAATATAAATCCGCTCAACAGATATTTTACTTAGCAAAGGAGCATTTTTCTTAATTGCTTCTAACGTTTCAGTTTCAATCGTAAAATCTAACTGTGAAGCAAAGCGTAAGGCACGCATCATGCGCAAGGCATCTTCAAAAAAACGTTCTTCTGCATTACCAACTGCCCTGATTTCACGTTGGTGAATTGATGAAATCCCCTCAAATTGATCAATAATGTTTCCCTCAATCGTCATTGCTAAGGCATTCATCGTAAAATCACGACGTTTTAAATCCTCCTCTAACGAGCGAACAAACGTCACTTTATCTGGACGACGAAAATCTTGATAGGTTGATTCAGTCCGAAATGTTGTGATTTCGTACTCTTCATCATCCCATAAAACCAAAACCGTTCCATGCTCAATCCCAACATCAATCGTTTTGTTAAAAATTGCTTTTATTTCCGATGGATAAGCACTCGTTGCAATATCTACATCATGAATAGCATGTTCTAAAATAATATCACGAACGCTACCACCTACAAAATAGGCCTCATAGCCGGCCTTAATTAATCGTTTCATGACAGGTATTGCTTTCTCAAAATCTAATGGTAATTTTTTTTTCATTGTCATTTTAATCTCATTCCTTCTTCAATCTACTCTCTCAAAACGATTACTATCACGTTTACGAAATTTTTCCATATTTTTTTCATAAATAGCGGCTAAATCTAACTCCAATGAATTAGCCATAATTAGTAAAGTAATAAAAACATCTCCCAATTCTTCTTCCAAATACTGGGTTTTCTTGCCCGTTTTTTTCTTTTTTTCACCATAATAATGATTTATTTCACGTGATAGTTCACCAACCTCTTCCATTAAGTTTAACATTTGTGTTTCTGGTTTAAAATAACCTTGTTTAAATTGATGGATATACTTGTCTAGTTCCGCTTGCAGTTGACCAATGCTTTTATCTGTTGCATTCTTTTCCTCCAATTAAAAATCTCAATATTTTCATCTTATAAAAAAAAAGTTAATTAATCAACTGAAGAACGCTTGTTACTGTTATTTTGAAGTGATAAGATGGAGAAGATTATCAAAATAGGGGGACACGTTATGTTAAAGAAACAACATGTTATCGATACACTCATGATTTTTATTGGTACTTTTATTTTTGCATTCGGGCTGGTTAATTTTAATATTGCCAACAATTTAGCAGAAGGTGGTTTAACAGGGATTACCTTGATTTTATATCACTTACTTGGGATTGAACCTTCGCTTTCTATCCTTGTTCTTAATATACCACTAATTTTATTAGGACTTAAATTTCTTGGTAAAAAAGCTTTATTATATACCTTTATTGGAACGATTTCACTCTCTTTTAATTTATGGATTTGGCAAACTTTTGCTTTTCCAGTCCCCTTGGAGAATGATTTGTTAATCGCCGCTCTTTTAGCAGGAATTAATTCGGGTATTGGTAGTGGAATTGTTTATCGTTTTGGAGGGACTACTGGTGGAACTGATATCATTGCTCGGATGATTGAAAAGTATACTGGGTTTACTATGGGTAAATCTTTACTTTTACTAGATATTATTGTCTTATTATTATCGCTTTCTTATTTATCAATTAGAGAAATGATGTACACCATGATTACTGTCTTTGTGTTTAGTTTTGTCGTAGATTTCGTCCAATCCGGTTTTGGTTATTCTTCTAAAGGAGTCTACATTATTTCGAATGAAGCTTCACTCATTGCCAAAAAAATCATGAGCCAATTAGAACGAGGGGTAACCTTTCTAAAATCAGAAGGTGCTTATTCAGAAGAAGAACGTTTAATGATTTACAGTATTGTTGATGTTGCCGAACTGAGTGAATTAAAAGAAATTTGTCAAACCATTGATTCAAGTGCCTTCATCTCAATCATTGATGTTAAAGAAGTTCATGGTGAAGGCTTTTCCTTCGATAAACCTGCTAAATTTAGGTTTCTCAGTAAAAAAAAGAACTGTTAATTGTAAGGCCCCCAAAACTCACGTGAGTTTTGGGGGCCTAAAAAATTACAGTTCTTTTATTTTTTTATATTTTTTCGTATAATTTCTAAAAGCCACTTCATCCTCTTCATCAATTGATTGATTAATAGCTACCAATAAGCTAGTTAATTGTGCCTCTTTTTCAAGAGAAGATAAATAACCTTGTAATTCTTTCTCCCATTCGACAACTTCCTCATTCGTTTCATCAATATAAGGATTCGTTTCTAAAACCGTTTGGTAAGGTAAATAATGAAAAGAATTTGGGAAGTCTATTTCTAAATAGAGTGTTTGACGCCAATTTAAACGCATTTCATGAAAGATTTGTTCCGGATCATCAAATTCCAATCCATCTTTAGATAATAATAAGCCCGAATCAACTTCAGCCACCGTTTCATCACTTATTTTTAAACCTCTCGGTGTTGCCAATGCATTGTTAACAAACATTAGTTTAGTTAAGAGTACATCATGATTTAACAAATAACTCAAAATCCAATATGATTCTCGCTTTTTTAAGGTCAACGAATCAATAACCCACTTGATAAATGTCTTTTTTTGTTCAACGTCAATCACTAATCTCCCCACCTTTTCTAAATTTTTAACCTAACAACGTTTCAATTTCAAAATCATCAGGTACATGTTGCAAATAAGCTTTTAGTAATTTCTCAGCTTTTTCTAACTGACCTTCTTCACGTAAAAATAGACCGTAGTCTTTCAAGAAATCTGCTTGATCTAACAATCCTGATTCTGCCTTTTCATAGAACAATGCCGCTTGTCCAAACTCTTCTAATTCATTGTAAATTTGAGCAGCTAGCCAATATGCTTGACTTTGATCAGGATTTTCTAGAGTTGATAGTAAAGTGAGCGCCTCATCGTATTCTTCTTCCATACGCAATAAATCAACCAAACGTAATTTAGAAAAATCACTATCTTCTTCTAAAGCAATCGCTTGACGCAGATAATGAATGGCTCCATCCTTGTCACGCAAACGATGAGCGGTTTCAGAAGCTAAATGATATAAAGATACTTCGTAAGGGTTTAATTCAATTCCTTTGATCAGTGTGGCTAACGCTTCCTCATACTGATCCTCATCAAATAAAATTTGCGCTAACGGATAATACGCTTGACTGAAGTCTTCATCCGTTGATGAAACTTGACGTAAAAGATGAATCGCTCGATCATTTTCACCCAACTGATAATAAGTTAAAGCTAACTGAAAGAGACGTTCGATTGTTTCTTCTTCCTCTAGCGCTTCTTCAAGATAATTAACGGCTTCTTCAAATTCACCAATACGAGACAAGGCTACGCCTAAACGTTCAAAAATACTAATAGGTGAATCAAAATCTGGGAACTCCGTTAACAATGCTTCATAATTTTCAATGGCTTGTTGATATTCTTCAATAGAGAAAAATAATTCTGCCAAAGCTAATTGGATTAATGGTTCATCAGGCAATAAAGCTTTAGCTTCACGAATTTTTTGTTCGCTCACTTCTGGTATCTCTAATAATTGATATAAATCAGCTTGCGTTAACAAACTTTGGGGATAAACATCATTTTCTTTAGAAATCGAACTCAATAAATTTTGTGCTTCAGCTAACTCATTATTTTCAATGGCTATTTCAGCTAATGATATTTTTAATCCTTCTTCTGAAGGAAACTTTTCTGTTAAATGTTGGTAGACACGTTCAGCTTCTTCTAAAAAACCTAATTGAAACAAGTTATCGGCTAGTTGAAATTTTTCTTCTGGTAAATCAAACTCAATAACATTTTCAAGTGCCATTTCTGCCTCGATAAACTCACCATTGGCGATAAATTCTAGCATTTTTTTACTATGTGACATGACTTTTCCCCTATTCTCTCTTCAATTCAGTCTTTAAAATATCTTTATTATTTTTTCAACTTCTACTCTTGTTGGAATTGTCGTCTTTAAGCTTTGACCCAAACCACTCAATACCGTTAGTTCTCCCTCACGTAAACATTCTGCCATTATTCGCTCACTTAGCTCACTCCTAAGCAGTTGTGCTGGCAAATAGAGGGCTTTGCTCAAAGTCTGTTCTAACCATCGTTTAATCCGATTTAAATCAAGCTTAAACTTCATCCGTTCGACAGACCAAGCTAACTGAAGTAAAACTCCCAACCATATTTTTTGTTCAAAATCAAGGTGATGATTACCTTCCGTTTGTAATAATGCACGAGAGAAACAGATACCATATTGATAATCAATCGATACTTTGGCCTCTGCTAATTGGAATACCTCTTCAGCATAGCTTGAATATTGATCATTTCCTACAAATAAACGCTGTAAAACCTCTTTGTTTTGTTGCAATCCAAATTGAAATAAACGTAAAAAAGATAAAGACGATATACTTCTCTTCGAAGTATCAACCATCATTGTATCGTATATCAACCCATCCGGTAAAGCCTTTTGTTCGATTGCATTGTCTAAGCGTTGACCATAAAGAAAAGCTGTTTGGTTTATAGCTAATGAAAAGCCAGCAAAGGAACTTGGTACATAAATAAATTGTCGAACATAAGGGCTAGTCTCTCGTAATATTGCCCCTAAATGATAGATCATCTCATCTCCAATACCAATCACTATTAATTTTTTAGGTAACTTCATTTCTTCAATAAAAGCTAAGACTCTCAAAAAGCTAGAAAGGGTTTCATTGATTGGATTCACGGGAGCGATAAACCAATGAAAACCTTCCTTATTTTTTAGACGCTTCAAAAATCGGTCATAGTACTGCTCATATAATGAAGGCTGACTCATAAACAAAATATTTTCTTCTTGAAGCCAACAATCTAAGCGCCCTTCTTTTAACAGACGATTAAGTGATTCAACATAAAAGACATCCACTTTCCTACCGTTACTCATGGTTAACTTTTTTTCCATAAATCCATCCACTCCAATTAAAAACTAGTTTTGTTTTTTCATGAAGATTGAGACAATCGCCACAATGATGATTGCTCCTAAAATCGATGGTACTAACGCCATTCCTGCTAGATGGCCTCCCCAGTCATCTCCAAATAATTTTTGACCCAGTGCTGAACCGACTAATCCGGCAATGACGTTAAATAAACAACCTTTTGAATCTCCTCTATTTACCAATGCTCCTGCGACTCCACCAATGATTGCGCCAACTATTAAGATCCAAATCCAATACATCATACGCACCTTCTTTCTTTTAACTTACCCTTATTGTAAAAGGAATGAAAAGAAAATGCAAAAAAAAGCATCACTTATCGAGTAAGATAAATAACACTTTTTAAGATATTCCATTTTTTTCTAAATAAATAGCTTGAGAACCCATTGCATGATAAATCGCTTCAAATTGAGTCAAAGGTATTTTTTTCTTAATACCATAAGCATCATTCAAATACACAAACTCTTGATCAACACCCGTCAACACCGCAGCATGGTGTTTTAGCTGTAAATCAACCGTTCCTTTGGCCGTCTTCCATTCAATTGTGTCTTCTTGTGTGGGCAACTTATCATCAATACTAGTAACCACCCAAACAGGATGTCCCGATAAAACCTGTTGTTTAACCTCTGCAAATCCTTGTCCGGTAATATCCTTCACAAGATAGTTCGCTCCTACCCTTTTTTGAGCCAGCTGAGCGATAGGGCCATGATTGACACCCGTCCCGGGTTGTTTTCCCGTCGCATCTCCAACAAAACCTTCATCTGGGTTTCCCTTGTATCCTTGGTCGTCTTCATAAGGAACTTTAACAATTTCTGCTTGTAAACGATTTTTATCGCCATCATATCCATAGTAACTCAGTAACATACCTAAAGCAGTCACTTCACAACCATAGGGTAAGCTGACCCCAGACATTTGATTATACAATGGAACTTCCATATGATAGCTCTCAAGATTTTTACTTTCTTGGCTCTCCACATATCCCCGGAGTAAATCAACTGGCTCATAATTAGGTTTAGAAGCCTCAAACTGATTGTGCGAAAAAAAGCTAACTCCCAAAATAAGTAAACTAACAGCAGTTGTTGTACCAATGAGTTTCTTTTTACTTAATTTCATCATTCTTTCCTCTACAGCTCATTCCATGTTTCTCTGAAATCCTCTAACATTGTAACAACTAACTCTAAACGCTCAACATCTTTTTCCATATTCGCTTGAACCAATCGAGAAAACATAAACTCGTACATCGCAATCAGTTGGTCAGGTATCTCACCTTCAACTGTCGTATCCACCGATAATTTTAATTCTAAAATAATATCTTGTGCCTTAATTAAATGTTCATTGACTGCTTCAAAGTTTTTGTCTTCCATAAAGTGAATTCCCAATTTAATCTGCTTAATCGCTCCCTCTAATAATAAATCAATGATCTTTTTAGGAGAAGCTGTTAACACTTGATTGTTTTTGTAGGCATTCGTTGCTTGTTTATAACTCATTATCCTTGATGCTCCTATTCCTTTAAATATCGCGATCGACGAAACTCGGTGAATGATCTCTGACTAGATAGTGATCAATCATTTTATCTTTTCGATTCATTTGATTTAACTGCTTCACTAATAGATTTTTTTCACCTTGTAATACTTTTTTAATTTCTCCAGTTTTTTCAATAATCTCTTTTAAGACATCGACCATTTCCAAAGTAAGCGAGAAATTTAATGCTTTAAGTTCTTGCATTAATTTTTCATTATCTTTTAGAATAGCTTCTCCGACTTGAACAGAACCATCCCAACTGATTAAATTAGCCTTCATATCATTTATAAGTCTATTTTCCATTATCTCACCTGTAAATTTCTTATTTACCGCCTGTTAATGCCGTTAACTGACTTTGTAGATAAGCCATTTGTTCTTCAGCTTGCATCATCACTTGATCTAAACGCGTAAATGTTCGAACATAATAATCACGTTTTTTATCTACTTGATCTGTAAATTTCTCGATTCGTTTATCTAAATCTTTAATGGTCTGCTCAAAGGTATTACTTTTAGTAGTATAAACACTTTTTTTGTCTTTGTCATCTATTATAAATCCATTTAAGAGTTCTTTTATTCCCTTAGTATAGCCTGAAACTTCTTTACCTCTATTAACTGTTTTTTTACCTGCATCATCAACTATCGTTTCAGAGGTTTTCACTTCATTAAAAAAGAATTTCTGAACTGCAGCTGGATCTTTTTCTAAGGCTTTACGAAATTTTTCTTCATCAAAGACAATCGTAGACGTACGATCTTTACTTGTAATACCTAAGTCTGATGGTCGACTAATTTCAGATTTATCTGCCCCTTCAATCGGGCTTGTCATCATTGTTCTTAGTGAAGACTGCAAACGAATTAAAGAACTGTCACCCGATAAAGCGCCTGTTTTATTTCCTTTTTTACTAGGATCTCCAACCGATAGTTTTTCATTAATGAAATCCATTGTACTATTATATTGTTCAACTAAGCCTTTAACACTTTTTATGGTTTCATCAATATCTTGAGTTACTTCAATTTGAATAGGTTCCTTTGAAGTTGCTTTTAATTGAATTGTGACTTCTTCTACAACATCTGTCACAGTATTAGAGTCTCTTACAACCTTCATACCATCAATCGTAAATTCAGCTTGTTTTCCTAGTTTTAAATTAGTGACATCTAATCCTAAATCACTCATCAATGAACCTGAAAGATCAAATGATTTTTTCCCAGTTTCTACATTTGCTAACACAAGATGATTATCTACGATTGCTGCTTTTACACCTGTTTCTTTTGTTACTTCATTTATTTTATTTGTTATTTCTTTTAAACTATCTTCATTATTTATATCAACCGTAATCTTCTTACCTTTTTCGCCTGTAAATTCTAAGTTACCTGCTATCGAAAGTTCCTCAAACACAGTTTTATCTTTCAAAGCAACAATATCATTAGAAACTAAACGAGAAGCTGTCGCTAATTGATCAACTGTTATCGCATAATTTTCGTTTGAAGCCTTATCGCTTGCTTTAAAAGATACTTTTTTATCATCAGAATTTGAAATTTTCTTAGTATTAAATGCTTCATTTTTCTGTAAATTATCAAGTTTAGTTAAAAATGTATTTAAACGTAATTTAACATCTTTCCAGGCATTTTGTTGTTCTGTTATTTTTGATTTTTGATTATTTAATTTTAAAATTGGTAGTGATTCAGCTTCAATTAGTTTATCGATATCTTGACTTGTAATCCCCGAATAACTTCCCAAGGTTGAACTAATTCCTGTTGTACTTGTAACATTTGCCATCTTTTCTTATCCCTTCTTATCAACAATAATACCAGTCTCTTTCCAGATTTCAGCAACAACATCCAGTAATTTTTGTGGTGGTATTTCTTTAACTACTTCATCCGTTTTTATGTCTTTTAATTCAACAATCCAACGTTTTGTAGCTTCATGTATTTTATAACTTAATTTAGTGTTTTTTCCAACTAACAAACGATTTGCTTCCTCAACAGCTTTACTTATTTGCTCCTTACTATATCCTGATAACATTCCCGCTTCATAAGTTTGACCATTTGAATCGATTAAAGTCTCTAACTTAAGACTAAGTTTGTTTTTATTAGCTAGTTGTCCTGAATGCTTCTCTGTTTGTGAATTCGATACAGATGAAATTGATGTTATTCCCTGAACGCCTTGATTGATTTCCATTTTTTCACTCCTATCTACATAGCAATAAAAAGTTAGCCTCTATCAATACAACAAAATGAATTAAAAAGCCAACTAGGTCGACTTTTTAATCCAACTCAATTTAATTGATTATTGTAATAATGAAAGAACACTTTGTGGCATAGCGTTAGCTTGTGCCAACATTGAAGTAGCAGCTTGAGAAAGGATGTTGCTCTTAGTGAAGCTCATCATTTCTTCAGCCATGTCAACGTCACGGATACGTGAGTTAGCTTCTGATAAGTTTTCTTGTGTTGTAGAAAGGTTGTTGATTGTGTGTTGTAGACGGTTTTGTACCGCACCTAAGTCAGAACGAGTGCTTGATACTTGAGTTTTGGCTTGATCAATAACTTCGATAGCTGAGTTAGCATCTTCTTGTTTAGATAAGTCTAAATCATTAATACCTAAAGATTCAGCATCCATTTTACCAATAGTTACAGAAATGTTTTGACCTTTGTTAGCACCAATATGTAATTTTAATGATTTAGTATCATCTTTTGGAGCTGTTGTTGCAACAGTAGATTTAGTATCTGTATCAGCTACATCGCCAACTTTTGATTTTCCTTCAGTTGTTAAAGTAACTGATCCTACTAAATCACCAGTTTTATCAGTACCTTTATAAACTTTTCCATCAGTGTCTAAGAAGAAACCTGCATTCACTTTTGCTTTTCCAGCATCGCCATCAGTACGAGTGAATGAAACTTCTAATGAGTTAGATTTTTCATGGTCACTTACGTCAAGAGTATAATATTTGCTAGCTTCTGTTCCAGCTGTTGTTTTACTTTTAGCAGCGCCATCAAAGTCACCGTTTAATAAAGTTTTCTTGTTGAATTCAGTTGTGTCAGAAATACGAGTGATTTCTTCTTTTAATGCGCTAAATTCTTTGTTTAATTCTT
>NZ_JBQEIL010000005.1:0-124801 GCF_052102835.1 Vagococcus sp. | reverse complement strand
CAAAAATTTTGGTTTCTTTTCTCACATTCTCAGATTATTGTAATAATGAAAGAACGCTTTGTGGCATAGCGTTAGCTTGTGCCAACATTGAAGTAGCAGCTTGAGAAAGGATGTTGCTCTTAGTGAAGCTCATCATTTCTTCAGCCATGTCAACGTCACGGATACGTGAGTTAGCTTCTGATAAGTTTTCTTGTGTTGTAGAAAGGTTGTTGATTGTGTGTTGTAGACGGTTTTGTACCGCACCTAAGTCAGAACGAGTGCTTGATACTTGAGTTTTAGCTTTATCAATAACTTCGATAGCATCATTAGCATCTTCTTGTTTTGATAAGTCTAATTCGTTAATTCCTAAAGATTTAGCATCCATTTTACCAATGCTTACGCTGATATTTTGATCTTTGTTAGCACCAATGTGTAATTTAAGAGCTTTAGTTTTGTCTTCTACTGGAGCAGCAAAAGTTGTTTTTGTTGCAGTTGCAGCAACATCACCAGCTGTAGCTTTACCTTCAGTTGTATAAGTAAGTTTACCAACTAAATCACCAGTGTTATCTGTACCTGCATAAATTTTTCCATCAGCATCATCTAAGAAGAAACCTGTGTTAACTGTTGCTTTACCGGCAGTTCCATCAGTACGAGCAAATGATAACTCTAATTTATCTGCTTTAGCTTCATCAGAAACATTAACAGAATAATATTTGCTTGCATCAGCACCTTTAGTTTCAGTGAATGAACCAGCTGTATTGAAGTCGCCGTTTAATAAAGTTTTCTTGTTGAATTCAGTTGTATCAGAAATACGAGTGATTTCTTCTTTTAATGCGCTAAATTCTTTGTTTAATTCTTTACGGTCATCGTCACCTAAAGTTCCTGTTGCTGATTGAGAAGCTAAGTCACGCATACGGTTTAAGATATCGTGCGTTTCATTTAAAGCACCCTCAGCTGTTTGGATTAATGAAATTCCATCTTGAGCGTTACGAGTTGCTTGTTTAAGACCACTAATTTGGCCTTTCATTTTTTCTGAAATTGCTAAACCTGCAGCGTCGTCGCCCGCACGGTTGATACGTAAACCTGAAGATAATTTTGCTAATGAACTTGCTTTTGCAGAGTTCGCTGCTCCTAGACGTGAATATGTGTTTAATGCTGCTGTATTTGTATTAATTCTCATTTGTAATTCCTCCATTTGTTTTCTTTCGAGGTTAGCCTCTACTATCTATTATCGGCACTAATTTAAATTAGTTAAGTCTAAAAATAAAATTGTACTTATCTTTTAAACAAGCTATAATATAAACAATATTGCAAAAGAATTGGAGATAGTTTTGAAAAAAGTTAATCGTCTTTTTAAAAAAATTGTTTTAATCATTTTTTGTTTAATTGCCTTTATTAGCGCCTTTCAAATCGCCACGCATAAGAAAGAATCCCTTCTAATCGGCGGTGAAAATATTGCATTGATGGACCACGAAAAAAAATATCAAGCAGTAAATCAACCATTAGAAATAAACAAAAAAAAACAGAAACCGATGGAAAAAAAAGAAAAAATAAAAACAAAACAAATAATTGCTACACAAAATCCAAATGTTATTCAAAGTTATTTGGATACATCTTGGAAACCAATTGGGACAAAACAGACAGAACCGCATATTTTTTCTTTCGATAATAACAGTCAAGATCGAATTGAAATGCGCAAAGTAATTTCAAATACACTGCATATTAACGCCACCAATATTGAAGAATGGTGGCTTAGTATGTATGGGCCTAATGATGTTGAAGCCTACGTTTCAAATCGCGAGACCAATCAGCATTATCGTGTTTTGATCTCTTGGGTTGTTTCTAAAGGATATCAGGCAAAACAAGTCGATGAATTACACTTTTTGCCAGAACAATGGCAATAGGATGGCGTCTTTTCACTGAAGCGACCTCTCAAAGTTAGACCAAAACTCTAACTTTGAGAGGTCGCTATTTTTATGTCGAAATATAGTTTTGAATTTAAAATAAAAAATATTCTGTTCAATTTAGATTAAATGCGATAGGGTTAGTGAAATGTCTATCGTGAGGTCGCTAATGTTCTAGGCATTAATAATCCTACACTGATCGCGACTTGGGTGCGCAAGTTTCGCAATAGTAGTGTTGAGGAACTATAAAATCGAAAGGACGTCCTTCTAATGTGCCTAAGAAAAAGGAGTGGATTTCTCCACTCCTCAAAAGTCTAACTTTTAGGGTTCACTACAATTTTTTTATTTATTTTATCTTTTCGAGTTAACGCAAGCAGTTCATTCCTACGTTTATATATATTTCATCTTCTTTAAACGTAATCTAAAATACTCGTTTGCATAATTTTAGTTCCCATCGATAGTGATGCTTGATAAGCAACCATTTCATTAGCAAATTCCATATATTTTTCTGCAACATCGACATCTTGTTTTTCTGATAAAACTTGTTTAATATTCAAGCTTTCCATTTCATTACGAGATTTTGCTGAAGTTAATCGATTGGAAACTGTTCCAATTCTTGAACGAACATCAACAAAGTTCTCCGCATGATCTGAAAGTTTAGTTATTAGCTTACCTGACAAAGCATCTTTATCATTCCCATTTAAAGCTGTTATCATTTCACTAAAAAAGGTACTTAAATCTTCACTCTTTGTTCCTTCGGTCGTTTCATTCATAAATAACCGTCCATCTGTAATTAAATCAACTGAAACACCTCGTGAGATTTCACGTGGTAAATTTGCTTTTCCATTTTCAGTTCCATTATAAAGGATACCTGTTATATCTCCATTAGCATCTTTTTCAACTTCAAAAGGCGCATCTTTCGTATTCTTTCCTCCAAATACATATCGACCATCAAAGTTGGTATTTAAGACATCAACAATTCCCTCAATTTCTGACATTATCTCAGATTTAGTCACTGCCTGTTCTTCAACTCCTTGAGTCCCATTAGCAGCTTGAGTAAGCAAACCTCTGATACGATGAAAAGAATCGGTAGCATGACTTAAAGCGGCATCTTGCGAATTACTCCAGGCAATAGCATCACCAATCGTTGAGTTATAAAAACCATTTTGTAAAACAGAGTCATTCAAATCAAGTATTTTTGAAAATTCAACAGGATTATCTGAAGACTGATTATATTCTTTTAGTGTACTTAATTGATTATGATATTTTTGTAATTTATTCATATTATGCGCAACATTACGATTAAAATCGTTATAAATCATTGAATTAGAAACTCTCATTACTTACACTCCTGTTCGATTAATTAATGTATCTAACATTTCAGATATGACTGAAATAACTCTAGAATTAGCTTGAAATGCTCGTTGAAAACGAATGACATCTGTTACTTCTTCATTAATATTAACACCAGAAATCGAAGCGTTTTTCTGTTCTAATTGATTTAAAATAAAGCCCTGAGATGCTACACGATTATCTGCTTGTTGTTTTGCAATACCATTTTTGGTTACAATATCAATAAAAGAACCTAACAGTGTTGAGCCACCCTCTTCTGAGGCAAAACTCATCGTTGTTTCGTCATAATTAGCTGATAAATTATTAGCTGATACTGGAAATTTAAAGGCAACATCTTTTAATTTTGATATAGCCAGAGCTCGTGAACCATCACCAATTTCCCCATTTGCTAAATCTTGTTTAACGTTAACTTTTTTTAGGGTCTGCTTGAATATCTTCATTGATTTTTAAATTCAAAGCATAATCTGTATTAGAACCAAGATCAAAGAAATCAATACTCTTACCATTATCAGAATGAATAATATTAACACTCGTTGCTAACCCATAAGCAAACTCATTAAGTTCAGATAGACGTTGTTTAATATCTCCTAAAGAATCTTGGTATCCTTTTGAAGCACCCGCTTCAGTATTTAAAGTTTTATATGTTTTATCGCCCACAGAGCTAATTAATAATTGACCCTTATCTAAGCCTGTTTGATTAATTGTTTGAGCTGATTGTAATGAATTACCTCCATGAGAAACCAAAGCATTTCCAGCAGGATCATGCCCGATAACCATACTAATAGTGGCTATCGAATCATGTGTCAAGACATCTTGACCATCCATTTTCACAGAAACTCGACCATATTGATCAAATGATGTTTTAATTTTTGAAAATTTAGCAACATCATTTAAAATCATATCTCTTTTATCTAATAAATCATTTGGAACTGAACCATCATTAGAAATTTTATAAATCTGACTATTAATACTTTGTAATTCTTCCAACTTTGCATTAACATCTAATACACTTTTTTCCAAACTAGAGATAGTATTACCTTCTAAATCTTTGATTTGTTGAGCCAAATGATTAATATTATCAGTTAATGAATTACCATTTTCTACTAAAATGGATTTAGCATTATCAAATTCTGGATTATTTGATAATTTTGTCCAAGAATCAAAATAAACTGCTAGATCTTTTGAAATTCCATTTGATTGGCCAGTTTCGTTAAAAATACCCTCTAATTCACCCAATATTTCAGACTTCAAGTCAAATTGATGGAAAGACGATGTTTCATTTCTAATGTTTTTCAAGACAAAATCATCAACTATTCTTGAAATAGAAGTAACTTTTACTCCTGTCCCAATCTGTCCTACCCCAGTTAATTTGTAAGGCAAATCCGCTTCCATATTAACTCGTTGTCGTGAATAACCTGGAGTGTTTGCATTTGATATATTATGACTTGTTGTTTCCAATGCTCTTTGTTGAGCATTTAAACCTTTATTAGCTGTTCCCAGCGTTCCAAATAAACCTGCCATAGTTCTTTCTCCTCCTCACTCTAACTTAAAATGTTTGTTCTATAAAATTAACTTCTTTTCGTTCTGTAAATTTACCATCAGAAGAATAAGTATTTGTTGCTCGTTTGGTTTCTGAAGCAATGGCTTGTAAATAAACATTATTATAGGCCATTGCTTGTTCTGTTAACATTAAATTCGTACTTTGTAATTCTTTAATTTCACTAACAAGCATTCTTATTTCTTCTGAATCCGTTGGTTCAAAAGAATCAAAAACAGGTATAAACTCTTCTTTTAATTGTATGATTTCTACAATCTTTTCATTTTTATTATTAATTAAAGCTTTTTTTTCTTTTTTTAAAATCGCTATAAATTGTTTTAAATAAAACAAAATTTCTTTCGTTTCTTTCATTTTTAAAATTCCCTTTGTTCTTTTGTTGTTTTCAACATTTGATTGGCCAATTTTTCTGGATCTACTCGATAAGTTCCAGTTTTTATTGCCTGTTTAATTGATGCCAAACGTTCTACTTTTTCATCCGAATGTTTCATTTCATCTGCTAATAACTTACGACCAGTTGTTGAAATATCAACCATTACAGACTGATCTTTTTGAACAGATTTAGGCGTTTTATTTTGATTGCTTTTCTCTATTTGTTTTGTTGCGTCTAAATACGCACGATATTGATTATTAATTTTCATCTGATCACTTCCTTTAAAACGACTCAACTCGTTTATATTCTCTTAATTATAGTATCGGATGTTTAAAATATAAGTTAAGTCTATTTCAAAAAAAGAGCTAACTAAATCAATAGCCGCTCTTTAAGTTTATGATAAATTATTAAGTCGTTGTTTCTGCGAAACAATATTTGTAATACGAACACCAAAGTTCTCATTGATTACCACAACTTCACCATGTGCAACTAATTTACCATTTACAAATATTTCTAATGGTTCATCCGTTAATTTATTCAAATCAACAACTGAACCTACTCCTAATGATAATATCTCTTTAATTGACATTCTTGTTTTACCTAAAGAAACGGTAAAGTCTAGTGGTACATCCATCAATAATTCTAAATTTTCAACATTTGAAGTTACTTCTTTATTGGCTAAATCTTGAAACTCTGGTCTTTGAACTGATATTTTTTTTCTATTTTCTTCATCCAACTTAACATCCTCACTTTGCTTTGTCACAGGTTCAACTGTCACATTTTCTCTTCCCGTCAAAGTTTCCGCTTGATCAGCTAACATAATATCTGATATCTCTTTAACCATATCTTGTGTATATATCTGCATGATTTCACTTTCAATGACACCTTCAACTGATAATGAGAACGATGTTTTACAGACCACTGTTTCTGGTGAAATTTTAGCATAGTTAACAGCTGTATCATCTTCCCAAAGTAAAACATTCGGTGGAAAAATATCAACTTTTTTACTCAACATCGTTGCCATTGAAGTCGATGCAGAACCAATCATTTGATTCATTGCTTCTCCAACAGCACTTAGTTCAAGTTCCGTAAATTCAGTCTGTTCAGTTGTACCATCTCCACCCATCATCAAATCAGCAATGATGATAGCATCCCTCACATCTAATAATAAGAAATTACTTCCTTCAAGTCCTTCTCTAAATTCAACAACCGATGAAACTTTTGGAGTCACCAACTCATCTAATATTTCTTGAAAAGAAACATAGCTGACTTTTGGTGTCGTTATTTTAACTAATCGATTTAATATAGATGAAAGAGTTGTCGCTGCTTGAGACATGGCTATATTACCGACTTCTCCTATCAGATCAATTATTTCTTGTTGTTTTTTATTTAAATCTTTTTCTTCACTGTCATCCTTAATTAATAATTGATCGATTTCTTTTTGAGTCATTTGATCGCTCATTCCTCAAAGTCCCCCTCTGTAAATTCCAATAGTTCAACAGCAAGACTATCAACATTTTTTCCTGCGCGAACGGTTCCAAAATACTGATTTTCTACATATAATTTCATTGGTTCAGCTATCTTTTGATCTAAAGTTACAATATCACCTATTTCCAAACCCGAAAATTCTGATAGTGTCATTACTGTTTTACCCAAACTAGCTTCAACTGTTAAGCTGGCAGTTTCTATATTCTTTTTTAAATGTTCATTATCTTTAACATTAAATCCTTTGTCTGCATCAAACCAGTTTCTTAAACTTAATTTATCCATAATTCCTTCAAAGAAAACATAAGGTACGCACAAATTAATAAAAGTACTCTTTTTAAAAATTGTTGCTCTGAATGTCGCTAAAATAATCGGCTCATTCGGAGACATATGTTGAAGTAACTGTGGGTTTGTATCTAAACTATCAATTTGACAATCAAGTTCTTTTGTATCTTTCCAAGAAAGTTCAAAAGAAGACACTAAAACCTGAATGACTTCTTCTAAAATTGCTAATTCAATTTCAGTAAAACTTTTTTTAGTTGTTTCATCAATTTTCCCCATATTTTGTTCGTTACCACCACAAAGCAATTCAATAATATGCATGCTAAACTGTGGGTTAATTTCAATCATCTGGTATCCATTTAGAGGATCAGAATGAAAAACACCTAATAACGTAAATTTGGGGATTGAATGAATAAACTCATCATAACTAATTTGTTCAATTGCTGCTAGCTTCATTCCAACATTGGTTCTAAGTTGTGTTGTTAACTGGTTACTTGAATATTTTGAAAAATCTTCAAAAATCATATGCAAAGTGTTGATATACTCTTTAGATAATTTTGTAGGGCGTTTAAAATCATAAAGCTTCGCTACTTGCTCTTCTTTTTCCTCTATCAAATCATCTTGATTAATATCACCACTGTTCATTGCGTTTAGTAATGAATCGATTTCTTGTTGGCTAAGTACTTGTTTCAATTAAATCCCTCATTTTCTGAGAATATCGTCATGATATTAATAATATTTGTCATTTTATCATCTATAGATACTAGCCCTTCGATATTCGGGTCTAATTTCTCTTGTTCCAAATGTTGAATGTCATCTGGATTAATCGTATATACACCATGGATTTTTTCAACTAATAACCCTATCTTCTCATCATCTTTAGTTAGAATGATAATATTTTTATGGTCTTCTTCAGTCTCCTCAGCTAGGAATTTGGAAAAATTAACTAAAGTTACAACTGTCCCTCGTAAATTTATCAAACCCTCAACCCAAAATGGTGCTTGTGGAACTGGAAAAACTTTACTTCTTTTTATGATTTCACCAACATTTTCCGTTCGTAATCCATAATATTTATCTTGTTTTACAAAGACAATCAGTTGCATCGAATCTTCCTTTCGTTAAAGAATTTCCTAGCTTAAACTGTAACCTTGTCTAAGGCTTTGATCACACGATCAGCATCAAATGGTTTAACGATGAAATCTAATGCTCCAGATCGAATGGCATCCATAACCATTGCTTGCTGTCCCATTGCACTACACATCAAAATTTTAGCATCTTTATCATATTCTTTTATTTCTTTTAGAGCATCCAAGCCGTCCATTTCTGGCATCGTAATATCCATCGTTACAATATCAGGTTGACTTGTTTTATACTTTTCGATTGCTTCCAAGCCATTTTGTGCTTCATCAACAACCTCGTAACCATTTTTTTCTAAAATATCTTTCAATTTCATTCTCATAAATACTGCATCATCAACAATTAAAACTTTTTTCCCCATTTTTATCTCTCTCCTATAAACCAATTGATTTAAATAATTTTTCTAATGTTCCTTCATATGGAATAAAATATAAAGAAGCATCGATTTTGTCGCCTAAATAAAGAAATTCATTTTTGATTATTAAAAGTTGTTCATCGAACTGACCAAGTTCCATATAAAGACTGCTAATGACAGATCCAAACATATCGATGGTCAACTGAGGAACGGATGAAACTAGATTACAATTTAATTCTTTACTTAACGCCATCAAAAATGAATTAACGATAATATTCACTAATTCTTTAATTGCTGATTCTTTCAATTCCTCATTAATGCCAATGTCTTTTGAAATCATCATTTGTGTCATTGATCCAGCTGCATCTTCAGTTAGAGAAAACAAAAATATACCTTCTGCATCCCCATAAACCTGATTTATTATAGCATAAACTTGCTCATCTTCTGACATAATTTTTTCATATAGTTCTTGATATGCCATCACTTCAATTAAAGGCACACGCATATTGACTGGATGATTTATAATTTTTGAAATACTAGTTGCGGCATTCCCACCGCCTATATTTATTAGTTCTTTTAAAACATCAATACGTAGATTATCAATTTGTTCACTCATCATCTTCACCCGTACCTTCATAACAGATACTATTTATATCTAAAATCAAAGTAACATCGCCATTACCTAGTATGGTTGCTCCCAAATAATTTTTAAGATGATGTAATTCTTTTCCTAATTTTTTAATTACAATTTCCTGTTGGCCAATCAATTCATCCACCAATAGAGCATATTGTTTATTTCCTAATAAAATCATAATTAAGTGATGATTTTGATTACTTTCATTTTGACCCAAATCAAGAACTTCATTCAAACGAATAACAGGCGTTGCTTTTCCTCGATAATTAAAAATATTTTTATTATGAACAGCAACAATATCTTCAGATGTGACTGAAATAACTTTTTCGATAACCCCTAAAGGCAATGCAAACGTTTCACCTTTAATTTTAACCATCAAAGACTGAATAATTGATAAAGTTAAAGGTAAATTAATATTAACGGTCATTCCTTTATTGATTTCACTAGATAACTCAATTGAACCGCCTAAACTTTCAATCTTTGAGTGAACAACGTCCATCCCAACACCCCTACCAGAAACATTTGTCACCTTCTGCGCAGTTGAAAATCCTGGGTGGAAAATAAGATGAAGGATTTCTTTATCGGTTAATCCGTCTACTGAAATACCTTTACTCTCAGCTTTTTTAGCAATAAAATCGACATCTAACCCTTTGCCATCATCTGCTAAAGTAATAATAACTCGATTTCCTTGCTGATAAGCACTCAATTTAATTTGACCCGTTTCTGGTTTACCTAGTTCTAAACGGCGATCTTTATCTTCAATGCCATGGTCTGCCGAGTTTCTAATTAAATGAATTAGAGGTTCACTCAATTCGGAAACTACCGTTCGATCTAATTCAGTCTCTTCGCCCTCAATAATCAATTCAATATCCTTACCTAAATCCTTTGCCAAATCTCGAACCATTCTAGGAAAACGATTTGTAACAACGCTGACTTGCTGCATTCTAATCTTTAAAACGAGTTCCTGAAGTTCCGAGGTGATCCGTGCGACTTGACCTAAAGGTTCCTGTATTTCAGTTGAATCATAATCCTTACTTACATTTTCAAGACGAGTCCTGAATACAACTAATTCAGAAACTAAATTCATAAATGAATCTAAGCGATCAATGTCTACTTTAATTGACTGATGTTGATGCTCTTTTAATTTTTTAGGAGATAACTTGTTTTTTTTCTTAACTTCTTCTTTTTTGTTATCAATATTTAAATTTAGTTTTTTTTCATCCTCAATTGCTTCGATAATTTCATTATTTTCATTGCCATAGTCTTTTATTAAAATACTATCTACATCAATATCTGATAAGATTACTTTTTTTATTTTTTCTACATCTTCCATTGTGAAAAATAAAATTGAAAATGTATTTTCAAACTCACCAGATTCAAGTTCTTCCATAATTGGTTCACTATAAATAACTTCACCTAAAGATTCAAGACTATTTAAAATCAAATAAACACGAGGACCTTTCATTGTACACGTTTCATCTAAATTAATTTGAATCCCTAAAGTTTTGAAGCCGGTTTCCTGTGCTTGAGTCATTAACATTTTATCTGTTTCACTTAACTCATTGAGTATCTCTTTTTTATGATTTGATTTCTCGTGATGTACTTCTTCAACCATTTCTTCTTGATTTAATTTTTCAAGTTGGTGAATTAAATCTTTCACGATATCCAAATCTGTTTCCACTTCATTTTTTAAATCTTCTACAATTAACGATAAGCGATCTAAACAATCAAAAAGCAATGAGACAATGTCTGATGTAACTTTTAATTGATGATCTTTAACCATTTGAAAAACATTTTCCATTTTATGCGTTAGTTTTGTCATTGTTTCATAGCCCATAGTTGCAGCCATTCCCTTTAAAGTATGAGCTGATCTAAAAATACTATCGATAAGTTCAACACTATCAGGATTGGTTTCTAATTCTAAAACACAATCATTTAAATTTTCTAAATGTTCGGCTGTTTCCTCAAAAAAAAGATCACGATATTGACTATTTTCATCCATAAAAACACCTCTTTTTCTTGTTTAACCTTGCTTTTGATATATAAAAGTAGATATTTTTTTCAAACCTAATTCTTCCGGATTATTTATGGTTTCAGTTGCTCCGGTAAATAAAATTCCACCTGTTACTAATGATTCACTAAATTGGCGATAAATTTTGTCACGTGCGTCATTTTTAAAATAAATCGTCACATTTCTACATACGATAACATGACATTCTTTCTCAAATTTATCACGTAGCAAATCATGTTTTTTGAAAAAAACCTTGTTTTTAATCGACTCAGATATCGTGTAATCTGCTTCCTTCTTTTTAAAATAACTTTTTAAATCTTTTTCAGAAACATTTTTTAAGTATGCTTTTTTAAATTCACCTTGTTTAGCTTTTTCTAATATTTTTTGATCGATATCAGTTGCTATAATTTTATGATGCAACTTCATTTTTCTCTTATCGACAATCATGGCGATACTATATGGTTCACACCCTATTGAACAGGCAGCACTCCAAATTTTCAACGTTTTAAACTGTGTTTTTAATTCATTCATTATAAAATCTTCAAATTCAAAAAACAGTTCTGGGTTTCTAAAAAATTCCGTTACGTTAATTGTTATATAATCTAAAAATTCTAGTCTAATCATCTTATCTTGTTTAATTAACTGACAATACTCTTTTAAATTAGAGGCCGAAGTGTTTTTCATAATTGTCAAAATCCGACGTTGTAATTGTTTCTCTTTATATGAAAATAAATCAATTCCTAAATTTTGTTCTATCCAATTATAAAATTCGATAAATTCTATTTCCATTGTTTCTCCCCGATAATCTTTGGTAACAAATGACATAATTCATCTAAACTTAGGATACTATCCACTACACCCGCTTCGATTGCGCGACGTGGCATCCCAAATACTACTGAACTTTGCTGATCTTGAGCGATGACATAGCCTTTGTTTTTTCTAACTTCCTTTAAACCATTGGTACCGTCATTGCCCATCCCCGTTAGAATAATTGCTAGCAAATTATTTTTATACTCATGAGAACTTGAGCTAAATAAATAATCAACCGCAGGACGAACACCATGTATTTTAGCCTCTTCTAAAGATAGATGGATGCGACTGCCTTTAATTCTTAAATGATAATCACCAGGTGCAACATAAACTGTTCCACCCTTTATTAGCATTCCTTGTTTTGCTTCCACTACTTCAACCGCTGCTTCTTGGTTTAACCTCTTCGAAAAAGAGGTTGTAAAACCACTAGGCATATGTTGAACAATAATAATTGGAATGGCTAAATCCTTTGGTATTTTTTTAATCAGTTGCATCAAGGCTCGTGGCCCCCCCGTGGATGCTCCAATAACAATTGCTCTTAAGCGATTGGGTATTTCTTTTTCAAGATCTCCATAAGATATTTTCTTTTCTGCTGATTTAACTTTAGTTGTTTTTCCCCGCCGTGCAATTGTTTTTATTTTTTGTTCTAATTCTTCTTTAAAACTTTCCCCAATTTCAAGAAGCTTTTCTGGTTTTTCAATAAAATCAGTCGCCCCCAATTCTAAAGAAGCGATTGTCATTTCTTCACCAGAATGAGAACTTAACATGATAACTGGTATATCAAAGTTCTCTTTGATTTTCTCAAGTGTTTCTAAACCATTTAATCCTGGCATTTCAATATCTAGCGTTACAATATCTGGCTTTTTTTTAGCAATCATTTGTAGAGCAACTTCACCGCTCCGCGCAATTGACTGCACCTCACAACCTTCAATTTGATTAATTTTATCCGAAATGACTTTTCGCATAAATGCCGAATCATCGACGACTAATACTTTAATCGGCATGTTTTATCCCCCTATTACAACTTAATAATTTCCCGATTGACCCGTTTAATAGTGACTTCAAACGTCTCCAAGTTTGCAAAAAAGGAGCGCCCCGTTTTTCCACCCACATCTTTTGCAATAATTGGTATCTTTAGTTGTTTCAACTCTGTTAATACAGCAATGACATTTCTTTCCCCGATATTTTTTGATTGAGATTGTGTATTAAAACTAAACATATTCGAGCCACCTGCAATTTTAGCTACTAACGATTGACAATGATATTTTAGTTTAAGTTCATTTACCATCGCCTTAATTGCTAAGTCTGCAAACTTTTCTACTTTTAATTCCGAACGATGCTGAAACATCAAACTATCTGGTAACATAATATGGCTTAATCCACCTATTTTTTTACGTTCATCATAAATAAAGATTGCGACACAAGAACCTAATCCCAATGTCTGTAACTTATTAGGCGCTTGGGTAATTTTAAAATCAGAAATACCTACTTTAACATCATTCACCATTATTATTTTCATCCATTAATTCGAGTGACGTTTCTTCTAGTAAAAGTAACGCTTTTAATTGAAGTAGTTTTATTAAATTAAGTTCTAAAATAATATCAGTTTCTGTTTTTATAAATGACTTTAAAAACTCTTTTTCTAAGAACGTTTCGCTTTCAACTTCTTCAAACAAATCATCTTCAAAATCAATAATCCCGATAATATCTTCGACTAAGAAACATAAAAATTGTTCCCCAATATAACTGATTATTAATTTAACCTGTTCGGTAATCTTCGTTGGTTTGTTGTAAAATAATTTTGATAAATCAATAACTGGTACGACTTTTTGATGATACTTGATAATTCCTAAAACAAATTCATGCTCTAACGGAACACTTACTGGTTTTTGCCATTGAATAATCTTTTCGGTTTGTTCAATAGGCAAACTAAATGATTGTTCATGACTAATAAAAACAATTTCCTTATTCACATTGCTCCTCCACCTATTTAAAAGAGGTAAATCAGACACAATGAGGGTTCCATTTAAATAATCTCATTTACCCCTACTTTTCATCTATTTTAGTTTAAAACTATTTACTTGAAGATTTAAAATCTCAGTAGTTTTTTCTAGTTCACTAATATGACTTGTGAATTCTTCCATTGTTGCTAAAATTTCTTCAGCATTTGCAGAAACTTCTTCTGTTCCAGCTGAGTTTTCTTGAGTTGATGCTGATATATTTTCAACAGCAAACAAGACCGTATCTTTCTCACTCTTCACTTGATCAATTAAGCTTTCAATTTCTTGAATTTGACCAATAAAGATATCAAATTTTTCAGAAACATGGTTGTTTGATTCAATTGCACCATTAATAATTTGTGTTTGCTTCACACCACCATCATAAGACTCTGAAACTTGTCCTACAATTTCTTTTGATTTTTGCTGAATTGTTTCAATAATTAGCTCAATATCCTTAGTTGAAGAAGCACTTTGTTCCGCTAACTTACGAACTTCTTCTGCAACTACTGCAAATCCTTTACCAGCTTCTCCAGCACGAGCGGCTTCAATTGAAGCATTTAAAGCTAAAAGATTCGTTTGAGAGGATAAGTCTGTAATCACTTGAATGATTTTATTAATATTTTGGATGTCTAGGTTCATCGCTTCCATACTTTGGGCTAAGTCACCTAATTTTATTCGTTCTAATTCCCAATTATCATGAACATCTACCATTAATTTGGAATTTTCAATATTTAATTTAGTTGCTACAGATGCTTCATCATTCATTTCGCTCGCTTTTTCTAAAATACTTTCTACTGATTCACCTAAATCATTCATTTCAGTTACTGTGTTCTCAGCATCTACTGCTTGGGAACTTGTCGCTTGAGCGATACCTGTAATTGTTTCGGAAACTTCTTCTGTTGCTGAATTAGTTTGTTTAGATATTTCTGATAATGATACAGCCATACTAGCTAAGCGATCACTTTCCATTTGAATACCTTCGACTAATCGACCAAAACCAAATAACATATGATTATATGCGACAACGATTTGATGAATTTCATGTCCTTTTTCATCAATTGGGCCTGAACTTAATAATTTACTCGCAAATGGAATTTTATTTAACCAATTACTACTATCTTCGAGATGTAGAGTATCAATCCTTGCAGTCATATCACCATTACTTGCTCGATCAAAAGCATCAACCATTAATTTAGCAACATTTGTGATGGCTTTTGAAGCGGTTAAAGCTATCAAAATAGCAATGAATGACCAAATAACGATAATCAGTAGGGCATCTTTAATAATTGTTTTTTGATTGTTTCTTAATTCAGTGGGTTCAACAAATGATTGAACTATTAAGCCATGCGGATTCTTTTTAAAATAAGAAGAACCTTGTTTATCATTAATAAAACCTGAATTACCAGCTTCCTCTATCTTTTTAAAATAACTGTGGTCAGAAACATCGGTTCCAACTTCTTTTTTTACTGGAGAAGCTAATATTTCACCTGACTGACTTGTTAACATAACTCGTCCTGTTTCACCAATTCGTGTTTGCTTAATCATAGCATTGACACGTGGGAAACTCATATCTGCAGATAGAACACCGACTACTTTACCATTGGAAAGAATCGCCTTAGAAATCATTAATGTGGTATTCCCTGTTAATTTATCTTGTTCTGGTTTTGACCAATTGAAAACATTTGGATTTTCTATTGATGCTTTATACCATGGTCGGTTTTGCATATCTTCAAAAGAGGCATCAACATGAACACTTGAAATGAGATGTTGATTGTTAGGTAAAAAATAAATTTCTGATATATTTGGATTGGTTCGACCTACCAATTGTAATGATCTTTCAATTTTTAAACGATCAACATTGTTTTTAACTGGTTGAGTTAGTTCCGGCAATTCAGCCGTTGCTTTAACTGCGCCATAAACTGCTTTTTGGATACTATCTAACGTTTGATAAACATTAGAGACATTATTTTTTTGCTCTATCTCTATCCGATGATTTAAAATCCCTGTCATAACTCTTGTATTGATGACCATAATTACAATTATTGGAATAATTGCAATTGCTAATAAAACGACAATCACTTTGGGCCCTAATGATTTTTTCTTTTCTTTTTCCTTACTCATCTTAAATCCCCTCTCAAACCTTTTCCTTTTAATCTTATCTAGACAAAATGTTTTTATAAATAAAAAATATCTCGTCCGTCTGTTTCTAATCCATAACTACCTTCTAATTGATCACGAATTAGTTCCCCATGTTTCATTTCTAAGACACGATGTTTTACTGTGTTAACCAAGGTACTATGGTGTGTTGACATAATTACAGTCGTACCCTGTTGATTTAATCGAAAAAACAAGCGTAAAATCTCAACAGCGGATTTATCATCTAAATTTCCAGTTGGTTCATCTGCCAAAATAATTTTTGGTTCATTCACAATGGCACGAGCAATAATCACTTTTTGCCGTTGCCCAGCAGAAAGTTCAAATGGTTTCTTTTTCTTAAACCCCACTAAGTCAACTTTCTCAAGTGCCTCGATTGCTCTTGCTTTCATTGTTTTATGACTAGCCCCTGTTGCCCTCAAAACATATAAAATATTTTCTAAAATTGTTAGATGTTCTAATAAATATAATTCTTGGGTGACAATACCAAGTTGCCTTCTAAGAAAAGGAACTTGCTCCTTTTTTATATTCGTTAAGTCAACATTACCTATCATTAATTGGCCTCTCGAAATTTTTTCTTCGTAAGTTAAAAGTTTTAGAAAAGTGCTTTTACCAGCGCCACTTTCACCAATCAAATAAACAAATTCACCTTGTTTTATCTCACAATTGACTCTCTTTAATGCCCATTTTTCTTCATTATATGTTTTAAAAGCATTGATAAATCTTATCATTATCATTCCCTCGTTTCACGACAGACTACTGCTTGTACTCATTAATCCTTTGCATCATTTCATCCGTTGATTGTAAAACTTTTGCGTTCATTGAATAAGAGCGTTGCGTCACAATCATATCCGTCATTGCTTCTGCTAAATCAACATTTGACGTTTCTAAAAACCCTTGTTGTATTTCAAATTGATTGGTTTGTCGAGCCACTTGATTTTCTGGTACTGCAAAACGATTGGATCCAATAGAAATTAACTCATTAGGTCGTTCAACTGTATAAACAGGAATACGAGCAACTAGTTGATCATTAATCCTCACCTCCCCACCTTGTGTAATCATAGGTTTTCCTTCTGGCCATTGACCTTTTGGTACGACTATTTCTAATTCCAATTGTTCTCCATTTGCTAATCGTAAATCACGATTAGCATCCAAAGTAAAACCGCCATCTCTAGTCAGTAATAATTCATTATTTTGATTTCTTACACCAAAAAAACCATTTCCGACTAATGCTAGGTCATAAGGATTATTGCTCTTAATTAAACCACCTTGTTGAAAGTTTACTTGATCCTGAGTAACTTTCATGCCACGATTATTCGAAACATCTGCGTTTTGTCCCAAGCGGACTTCTTGAGGTTGATAATTGTTCAACAATAATTCCTGAAAAGAAGAGTCTCTTTTTTTATAACCTGTTGTATTAACATTCGCTATATTATTAGATACAATATCAAGATTTTTTTGTAATCCTTTTAAACCAGATTGACTAATAGATAATGATGTATTCATTTTTAACCTATACCTTTCCAACTTGATTAGTTGCACTTCGTAATGTTTCATCAGAAGCATGTAACGCCTTTTGATTGGTTTCAAATTGACGAGCTGCTTCAATTAAATTGGTCATTTCATCAACCATACTTACATTAGAATTTTCTAGCATATTTGACTGAACTAAGCTTTGATTATCAACTTGACCAGCCCCGTTTGCTAAATATAAAGTCTGACCATAACTTTTTAACTCTTCTTGATTATTAAAACGAGTCATAGCAAAATTAGGTAATTGATTATTTTCATTTAATTGAATGGCACCACCGTTTGCATCTAAAACTTGATAACCTTCTTGAGTTGTCAATTGTCCCACTTCATTAATGGTAAAATTCCCATTTTTAGTATAAGCCACTTGACCAGAAGGTAATTGAATATTGAAAAAACCATCACCTAAAATAGCAAAATCAGTTGTTCGATTGGTTTGCTTCATAGAACCTTGTTCTTGATTGCGATAAGCTGCATCAATTTCATTACTAAATACAAAACGTCCAAAAATATTTTGTTCATTAAGTTGGGGCCCATTTGTAAAATTAAACATTTCTTGACTTGGTTTTGTTTTTTGAGAAAGATGTTGTGAACGATAGCCAGTTGTGTTAGCGTTAGCAACATTACTACTAATATTTTGTTGCTTCTTTTGTAAAATATTTAAATTAGTTTGAAGCGTATCCATACTTCTAATCATCTTTCTTTTCCTCCCATTAATTCTCTTAATTTTAAAATTATTTTTCCGTGTAGTTGAGATACTCTTGGGACTGAAACCTCTAAAATCTCTGCAATGTCTTTTAACGTTAACTCCTCAACATAGTAAAGATTTAAAATAATTTGTTCTCTCTCTGTTAAGCGTTGGATCATTAACGTTAAATTATTTTTTCGTTCTTCTTCCATTAGAAGTTCATCAGCAGAGATTAATTCATGGTCTTCAATGACCTCTTTTAATTCAATTGCTTCACTTTCACTTGAAAAAATAGTATCTTCTAACGAAACACTTGCCAAATAATGTAGTGTTTCATGTATTTTAGATAATTCTTTTTCAGTCAGATTCATTGAAACACAAACTTCTTTTTCAGTTACTTCTCGATTTAAATCCTTTTCTAACTTTTCTTTTTCTCGATAATAGGCATTTAATTGACTCATTTTATGTCGTGATATTCTTGATGTCTTTCTAACTTCATCAATTACTGCTCCACGAATTCTGATGGATGCATAGGTTTCAAAAGAAGCATTTTTAGTTGAATCAAATCGCTTTAATGCATCCATTAGACCAATAACACCAATATTAAAAAGATCGTCCTTTTCATATTCATGACTTTTTATATCAATTCGATTGACAACTTTTCTAACGAGTGGTAAGTACTTGACAACATCTGATTCAAAGCTCATCTCATACATTTTTTATACCCCTTTTTAACCTTTAATTTTCTTGTTGTTTCGCTGTAATCATGCCACATGTTTCAATTCCTATTTCATTTGGAATTTCATTCAGAGACAAAACTGCCAGTTCTGGAAAATTATATGAGATTAACTTTTTAAATACTAAGCGCGTATTAGGTGATGCCAAAACAACGTGTTCAATTCCTTGAGTAACCAAGTTTTGATGAATTTGATTTAGACTATCAAAAATTAATGTAATCAATTCTGGTTTTAACACCGGTATTGAGCCAGTTGACGTTTTTTGTATATTTTTTGTCAACAACTCTTCTATATCGGGACCTAAAGTAATCACATATAACGTTTGTTCATCTGTTAAAAATTTCTTAACAATCGTTCGCTTCAATGCTTGACGTACATGTTCTGTTAAAATTTCTGAATCTTTTGTCAACATACCAAAATCTGCCAAAGTTTCTAAAATCGTGACCAAATCATTAATTGGAATTTGTTCTTTTAACAAGTTCTGTAATACTTTTTGAACTTCTCCTAAACGCATAATATCCGGTATCAACTCATCAATCACAACATTATAACGATCCTTAATTCCCTCAAGAAGCGTTTTTACTTCTTGACGTCCTAATAATTCAGAGGTATTTTGATAAATTACTTCTTTTAAGTGAGTCGCTATGACTGTCACTGGCTCAACAATGGTCATCCCATTTAAATCTGCAAATTCTTTATTACTTTCATCCACCCATAGTGCATCTAAACCAAAAGCAGGTTCTTTTGTTGGTATTCCTTCTAAATTAACATCTTCATTTTCCGGATTAATGACTAAGTATTTATTTGGATAAATATCGCCTCTAGCAACTTCGTTTCCTTTGATTTTAATACAATAATCATTAGGGTTAAGTTGCAAATTATCCCGAATACGAATCGGACTTAATAACACTCCCAATTCATGTGCACATTGCTTTCGAATATTTACAATTTGTTTCATCAGACTATTGTCTAACGAATCATCCGTCATTGAAATTAGAGCATACCCAATTTCAATTGAAATTGGCTCCACTTGAAAGGATGCGACACTTTCGTCTTCTTCCATTTCTTTTTCCTTTTGAAGTAATGCTTGTTCCTGTCTTTTTTTAACAGCCACTTGTTTTTGTGTCGCATCTTTTTTCTTTAATAACATTGCAATACCAATAAAAGCAACCGCTATAATTAAAAAAGGTAACTTAGGAAAGCCTGGTACTAATGCTAATACGACCAAAACAACAGCTACAATCCACATAATCATTGGATTTTTAAATAAATCGCCACGAATGGCTTCACCAAATGTATTATTATCATTTGAGCGTGTCACAATAATCCCTGAAGAAATTGAAATTAATAGGGAAGGTATCTGACTCACCAAACCATCACCAATTGATAATTTACCAAATTGACTCAATGCATCTGCGATAGGCAATCCTTGACCAATAGAAAAGATTAAAATCCCACCAATTAAATTAATTAGAGTGATTATAATTCCGGCAATAGCATCTCCTTTTACAAATTTACTAGCACCATCCATTGCTCCAAAAAAACTTGCTTCTCTTTGAAGTTCATTTCTTCGATGTTTTGCCTGTTCTTCTGTAATTGTTCCAGCGTTTAAATCCGCATCGATAGCCATTTGCTTTCCTGGCATTGCATCTAACGTGAAACGTGCTGAAACTTCCGATACTCGCCCCGCCCCATTTGTCACAACAATCATTTGAATGATGGTAATGATAATAAAGATTACCGCTCCAACAATATAATTATTTCCAGCAACAACATTAGCAAATGCATCAATGACATGCCCAGCAGAACCTTGTGTTAGTACTAATCGTGTGGATGAAATATTTAATCCTAATCGAAACATTGTTGTTATCAGAAGTAAGGTTGGAAAAGTTGAAAATTCTAGTACACTTTTAGTAAAAAGTGTAATCAGTAATACATTAATACCAATCGTAATATTAATAATTATTAGAAAATCGAGAATAAAACTTGGTAATGGGATTAGGATCAAACCTATTACCGCAACAACAACAAAAGAAACAACGACATCCGCATAATTAATTTGACCTAATCTTTTTTTTAATGAATAATCTTTCAAAAGGGTCCTCCTTTCAACTTTACTTGTAAATTAAATTTTTCCTTTATTTTCTTCTTCCATTCGATAAACCAAGGCTAGAACTTCAGCAATCGTTTCATACATATCTAACGGAATAGGGCTCCCAACGTCCGCAATTTTAAATAATGCTCTCGCAACAGGCTTATTTTCAATAATCGGAATCCGATTTAACTTAGCTTCTTCTTTTATTTTTTGAGCAATAAAATCCGCACCTTTTGCTAAAACGAGGGGTGCCATATCCTGATCTCGCTCATACTTTATTGCAATTGCTAAGTGGGTTGGGTTTGTTATGATCACTGTAGCTTCTTTAACATTTTGCATCATTCCACCCACGAGTTGCTGATACATTGCCCTTCGTTGTGATTTAACTTGAGGATCTCCTTCTTGGTCTTTAAATTCATCTTTTATTTCTTGTTTAGACATACTCATTTTCTTTTTAAATTTATATTTTTGATATATAAAATCACTAATTCCTATTGCCATTAATAAGAGCGTTAATTTAAAACCTAATTTATATAGAAAATCTAAAAAAAATTAAAAATAATTTGAACAGACAATCCTGATAAATTTAATAATTCATTAATAATTTTTTTGTTTCTAAAATAACAAGATAAAAAATAATAACTAATTTGACAATATTCTTTAGCAGCCCAAAAATGGCTTGTGAACTAAAAATATTCTTAAAACCTGATATTGGATTTAATTTTTTAAAATCAAATTTAATGGCTGTTGGAACAAATAGAAAACCCACCTGTGTAAATGAGGCTAATAACGCTGCCATGAAACCAATTAATAAAAAGGGCGCAACCATAATTATAAATTCTATCATCAATTTTAAAGCTAACGGCATTATATTTTGTTCAAAGCTCTTTACTGATAGTTGGGTTGAATAAAATTGATGCATCAAATTCAGAGCTTGATTTGTTGTAAAGCGCCAAAATGGAACAAAAACAAAGGTAATCACAGCAAAACTAATCGCGGAAATTAATTCCTGACTTTTTGCAAGCTCGCCTTTTTTTCTTGCATCACTAAGACGCTTGGCCGTGGGTTTTTCCGTTTTACCATCTTTTTCTGACACTTCAAATCACTCCCTTACGCTCCTAATGAGGTCAAAAATTCCATTAAATATCGAATAATAATAGGAAGTGTTTTCTCAATTTGATGAATTAGATTCGGAATAAAAAACAGCATAAATACAAACGTTGCAAATATTTTTAACGGTAATCCTAACATCAGAACATTAATTTGTGAAACACTTCTTGAAATTATTCCTAATAAAATATCAATAATTAAAGCAACTAATAACATCGGCGCTGCTATCACAAAGGCCAATTTAAAAGATTCTCCTAATAAACGAATAACACCTTCAATGGTTGAACCTGATATTTGGACTTGCCCCACTGGGATAATTGTAAAAGATTCTAATAATTTACTAATTAATAAATGATGATAATCTAAAGAAAAAAACACAGCTAAGGCTAACCAATGATAAAGTCTTCCATAGTTCGATGCTTGAATACCTAAACTTGGATCAAAGGCCATTCCCATTGAAAATCCGACTTGAAAATCAACCATTTGTCCAGCCATTTCAATGGCCATAAACATTAATTCAACAATAAATCCCATTGCTAAACCAAGTAAAATCTCACGAATTAAAAAAAAGTAAATTAGCCATTCACTCTGAGGTAATTCGATTGGCTGTAAAAATATTTGACTCATCGTCAATGTTAAACCTAATGAAATAACTACTTTTGTTACAACAGGCATTCTTTTAAATGAAAAACCTGGGGCAATCACTACAAATGCAGTTATTCTAGAAAAAACTAATAAAAAATGAAACAACCAATCTGTCATGCTTACCCCTCATCCTATAATGTTGAAATTATTTTAAATAGTGATTTGGTAAATTCCAACAATGTGTTTAACATAAAATTCCCCAGTATAATTAAACTAATAAAAACAGCTAGTAATTTAGGAACAAAACTTAATGTTTGTTCTTGTAATTGAGTTGTTGCTTGTATAATTGAAATGACTAACCCTACTACCATTGCAATAATTAACACTGGGCCAGCTATTAATATAATTTTTAGATACGCTTCATAAATTACATCTAAAACCATTTGTACCGTCATCTTGTCACTCCTAATTAAATCCTCTTACTAAACTTTCAACTACTAAATACCAACCATCAACTAATACAAATAATAAAAGTTTAAATGGTAATGAAATCATGACTGGCGAAAGCATAAACATCCCCATCGACATCAAAATGCTTGAGACTGCCATATCTATGACAAGAAATGGTAAAAAGATTAAAAAGCCTATACTAAAAGCTGTCCGCAATTCACTAATTAAAAATGCAGGCGTTACAACAACCATTGAAAGTGATTCAGGGTTTTTAGGTCGTTTTTGACCAGAATTTTTTAAAAACAATTCAATATCTTTTTCCCTTGTCTCTTTCAACATAAATTTTTTAATGGGTTTCTCCGCTGCTTTTACAGCCTGTGCTTGTGTTATTTCATCACGTATCAAGGGCTGAAGTGCTTGTTGATTAACTTCTTGATAAACCGGTCGCATAATAAAAAAAGTAAGAAATAATGCTATTCCGACTAAAACTTGATTTGGTGGTGTTTGTTGTGTTCCTAGTGAACTTCTAACAAAAGACAAAACCATGATGATCCGTGTAAATGATGTAGTTAAAATTAACAAAGTTGGTATCAAAGTTAAAACAGTCATCAAGACAAACATATTAATCACACTTGATGAACCACTTCCTTGCCCAGTCAGTTTTTCTAATGTCGTTGTTACATCGTTAACATCTACTGCTGAAACAGGATCAACTGTAAAAAAAACAAATCCTAAAACAAGTAAACTCACGATTAATAATTTCTTTTTCACAGTTAATTCCTCTTTCTAAATTTACTCTCAATTCTCGATGCTACCGACTGAATTGCTTGTTGGTAATTTGTTAGTTTCTCGATTTCTTTTTTTTCTCGTTGATCCTGCTTATTTTTTATATCAGCAACTTCTCGACCATCCAATTCACGTACTATTTCGACTTTATTCTGACTAACTGTCATTAAGTAATACGTATTACAAATCTTAGCGATACAAAGACTACTATCTTTACCTATAACCAAACGGTCAATAATCTCAATGTTTTGACTTTGTTTGGTTAAAAAACGACTAAAATATCGAATTGAAAAATGTGCCAACATGACAACAATGATTAAGAAAAAAATCCCCTTGAGCAGCATCAACATTTGTTCCATGTTTATTTCCCCCTGTTATCATAAAACCCACTTACTGAATTACTAAATTAGTAATAAAGACTTCTTTAACTAAAGACGAACTATTTGCTTGATTTATTTCTTCTTTTAAATCCGTTTTTAATGTTTCAATTCCTTTTGTATCTTCTAAAATACTCGTAGCTTCTTTTTTTCGTAACGTATTAACAACACTATCTCGAATAACATCTTTATTTTTTTCTACTTCTTTTTCTCCTACTTTAGCAGGAACTAAAAGTGATAACTGAATCTTTATGTATGAATCTTCACCATTTTTATCCTGAGATAAATTAACTAAAAATTCATCTAAAGGGATTGAAGCTTGTTCTTCACTAATTTTTCCTGAAATATGTTCTGTTTGTTTTGCATGAGGTTTATCAGATAATTTGTTACCAATAAAAGTCCCTAATGTCCCTCCTACAATCCCTACAATCAAAACAACAACAATCAATAAAATTAATTTCGATACTGGTTTTTTTTCAGTTTCTTCGCCAGTGTCCTTCTCTTGCTCTTGAATTTCTTCCGTCTTATTTTCCATTTTCAGCTCTCCATTTTTCTTAATAAAATTTGTTTATTAAATATTATCAAAATAATGACGACTTAAATTTTTTTGATAATCATTAACCAATTGGACAACGCTCTCTGAAGTTTCTTTAACCATAATTGTCGTTCCATTGGTTAATGTAAGAATAGTATCTGGGGATGTTGTTATCGTACATATCAATTGTGTATTCAAATAAAACTCTGTATCATTTAATTTAGTTAGTTTTATCAATTTTATCCCCTCTTACTTTTTAATTTAGCGTTTTAAATTAATTAATTCTTGAAGCATTTCATCTGATGTCGTAATACTACGTGAATTGGCTTGGTACGCTCGACTCGCAATAATCATTTCTGTAAACTCATTAGCTAAATCTACATTTGAACCTTCAAGCGCTCCTTGAACCATTTTTCCTGAGCCTTCTGAACCCGGTGTTACAATTTGAGGTTCCCCAGAGTTGTTAGTCATGACATAGTTATTGCCACCCATTTTTTCCAAACCATCTGGGTTAGCAAATGTCGCTATTTGGACTTGTCCTAATACATATGTTTCATCATTACTATACTTTCCAGTAACAAGCCCTGTTGATTCTATTGAGTAACTAACTAAGTCAAATTCTGTTCCACCAATTGTTTTCTTTTGATCTATCTTCACAGGGGTTAAATTATCTCCTGTTGTTAAATGTGTTTCCGCTTTAAAATTAGCATCGTACGGTACTTCTTGATTAGGATTAACTAAACCATGAGCCATTACTTTGAAGCCGGCCGCATTGACTAATGAACCATCTTTATCTAAACTAAACGAACCATCTCTTGTATAATATTTAGTTTCTTCATTCCCACTATTTAATATAAAATAGCCTCCTGAATCTAAGGCAAAATCTAAAGGTCGTCCCGTCGGTTGCGGTGCACCAATTCCAGTCATTGTATCAATCGCCCCTACTTTAACACCTAATCCTACTTGTCTTGCATTCGTACCACCTAGTCCAAAATCATTTGGACCTTGTGCATTTGCTTCAGTTTGACTCATAATATCTTGAAAACGAACACGTCCTGCTTTGAACCCAGTTGTATTTACGTTAGCTATATTATTTGAAACCACGTCCATCTTTGTTTGTAAACTCTTCATTCCACTTACACCTGAATATAATGATTTAAGCATTGTTTTTCCCCCTAGAATTTAATTTATTTACCTAATTCTGCTATGTTACCCATTGAGTACTCTTTACCTTCTACAATAATTGTAGGTGTTCCTCCTAAGAATTTGACTCTTTCAACTTTGCCAGTGATTTCTTCGCCCTTCTCGTTAACGAGAGTAACTTCTTTATCAATCATTGACATCGCTTGTTGTTGCTGAGTCATCATCATCGTATTTTCTAAATTAGTTCCTAATGTTTCAAGTTGTTCTAATGTTGTAAATTGAACCAACTGAGAAATGTGATCATTGTTGCTACCTCCACCACTTTCTCCACCCATCGAGGGATTGCTCATTGTCGCAGCCAATATTTTCAAAAAATCATCCATATCAATTCCACTATTTCGTTTAATAGCAGATTGTTCCGCTCCTCGAGTTTGCGGTGTCGCATTTGTCCCAAGGGGGCTTATTGACGGCATGTTTGGCATTTTGATTCACTCCTTTTCATTAAGCTAAAATATCTACCTGATTTGATTGTATCGTGCTTTCTTTAACTTCCACCTGTTGTTCTATCTGATACGGTCGATTTTGAAATCCTTTTTTTGTGTTTTTGAATTGTTGAAAAGCCTGATGCTGTTCTTGCGAAAAACTACTCGAAAAATCCAAGTTTTTCTCAACTCCGGCTGTTGTAACTACCTCAACTCGGTTTAATGAAACTTGTTGTTTTGATAAACCTAACTCTAAACTTGGTAAACTTTTTTCTACTATTTCTTTAACTTGTTCTGAGCCAACCATAAATTTCGCAGTAATTTGTCCTTCATTCTTTTGAAGAGTAATATTTATTTTCCCTAATTTTTCTGGTCTAAGCGTCACTTTAAATTCAGTAGTTTGACCATTTTTTATCGTTGTTAAAACTTCTACAATATTTTTTTCAATTGTTTTCAAATTATCTCTTTGAAAAGCTTGTTGCGTTAAACGCTGATGAGTAACATTTGCTTCTTTGGTCACAAATTGACTGCTTTCATCAATTGCTAGTGTTGGTTGCTTAGCAAAACCGCCCAAAATGTTTATAGGTGTTTTCGTTGATACTTGCTCTTGTTTCACTTGATTTGAAGTCAAATTATCAATATCAACATTTAATGGCTTTACTTCACCAATCACTGTTGCTTCATTTTCACTCGGAACAATCAAAACTGTTGACATTTCTTTCTCAGTTATTGGAATAGATAATAGTAAAACTTTTTTTTCTTCTGGCAAACTCAACCCATTTTCTAACTTAATGGGTTGTTTCAATTCCGCTTCCTTTACCGTGACCACATTGTTTTGTGACATTTTACTTGCTTCTTGTATTAAGTCATCCAAAGTATTTATCGTAATATTTTCAACTGAATCTGCATCCATCAACGGTTGTTCAACTTGATTGTCGACTGGGGCTTCTAGCCATAAATTTATTTTTGTTCCATCTTTTAATAAACCATTAAATTTTTGTAATACTTTTGATAAATCAAGTGTTGTTTGTCCTTCTTCAATCACTAATTCAGGAGCATTTTGTACGGAAACCAATGTTTCCAATTGCACATCCGATAGCTTCACATCAATAGCTTCCTTAATCTCAGAGGCAGGTTCTGTTTCTAAATCAGACCCTGAAAATCCCTGATTAGACATTGTCTCAGCATCTGCACTTAACTGATTTGTTAGCAAACTAGCAAACAACGAGCTGTCTGTTTTTTCTGCTGGTATCTGCGATCCGGATGCTATTTTTGATAAGCTGTTTACTTGAGCGAGTTCCACTTTTTCCCTCCTATCTAAATTTTAACGGGATTATATCTAAGTACTGCCATCTCATCTATTTCTTTCTGTTCTTCTTTTTTCTGTTCTTCTACGAATAAATTCATTTTTTTTTCTTTTAATATTTCTAACATTTTTCGTTTTTTTTGTTTTTCAACTAACTTATCTAATTCTTCTTTTGCCACTTCTTCTGCTTGAGCCACTTCAATTCTTTGATAACCAATTTGTTCCTCTAAATAATTTTTATATAAAAATTGTTGTCGTAAATCATTAATGTTTTTCAAAGTATCCGTAGATTGTTGTAAATCTTCCCTCGCTTGAATCATATCGTTTAATTTCACTTCTTCTTTAACTTGCAATGCTTTTTTTTCTAAAAAATCTTTCTTTGCATAATCTTCTTCTGATTGTCTTAAATTAAGAACTTTTTCCATCGAAAAATGATATTTTTTCATCTTAAAAGTCTCCTCTAATTTAGTTACCATGCTCTTGTATTATTAAAAATTTGATGCAATAAACTAAAGGATTGCTCATATGGCGTTGGTTCATCTATTGCTTGTTTTAAAAATTTCTTGATACTATCATTTAATTCGATTGCCTGATCAATTTTAGGGTTACTACCCAATTGATAGGCACCTATATCAATTAAGTCTTTAGATTCCGCATAAACCGCTAAATTTTCTTTTAAACGACCCGCTAAATCACTGTGCTCTCTAGAAACAATACTTTTCATCAACCGACTTAAACTTTGTTGAATATCAATCGCTGGATAATGATTTTCAGACGCTATTTTTCTAGATAAAACAATATGTCCATCTAGGATCCCTCTGACTGCATCCGCTATCGGCTCGTTCATATCATCACCTTCAACCAAAACAGTATAAAAAGCTGTAATCGAGCCTTTGTCACTCATACCACTTCGTTCTAATAATTTGGGTAACTGTGTAAAAACCGAAGGCGTATAACCTTTAGAGGTGGGTGGCTCGCCTGTTGCTAGACCGATTTCACGTTGTGCCATGGCAAATCTTGTCACAGAGTCCATCATCAAGACCACTTTTTTTCCTTGATCTCTAAAATATTCAGCAATAGCTGTAGCAACATAAGCACCTTTTAGACGAACCAATGGGGGTTGATCTGAAGTTGCACAAACAACAACAGATTTTTGATAACCTTCTTGCCCTAAATCATTTTCAATGAATTCTGTCACCTCTCGACCACGTTCACCGATTAATCCAATCACAATAACATCTGCTTCACAGTAGCGAGCAATCATTCCGAGTAACGTACTTTTACCCACTCCACTACCAGCAAAAATACCCATTCTTTGGCCTTCTCCAACAGTCAAAACGCCATCAATAGCACGAACTCCAGTACTCATCACATCTTCTATTTTTCTTCTAGTAAATGGATTAGGGGCATCTCGATTGACATCAAAATCTTCTCCCTCTTGATGATTACTTTTGGTTAATACTCGACCAAGTCCATCTAGAGTACAACCTAATAAATTTTCACTAATATCGATTTGAAGCGTATCTCCTGTTGGTTTGACTAAACATCCAGGTCCTATTCCAGTAATTTCATCTAGTGGCATTAATAATACTGTTTTATCAATAAAGCCAACAACTTCTGTTAACACTTTTTTTTGTGTCTTAGTAATCGTTACTTCACATATTTCACCAATGAAAACATCTAAACCTTCTACTTTAATAATTAACCCAACAACTTGCGAAACTTTCCCTAGCTTTAAAAAGTATTTTTTTTTAGATAATTTTTTCTTATAGGATTGAAAATTTAAATCAAGCATCTTTTTCAACCTCACTTAAAAAATCACTTAAAATACGATTTAACTGTTTACCAATCGTTAAATCAATCACTTCAGAATTCGTTTCTAAAAGACACGCATCATCTTCTAAAGAGTCATCTAAAATTATTGAGTATTTAAAATTAGGTTGATTTGTTTGAATATATTGCAATTCTTTTCTCATCTTATCGATATTATTTTTGTTAACAAATAACAACAAATAATTATCTTGTATTTCCATTTTATTTAATAAGGGTTCCACTAAACCAAACAGACCTTTTAAAGACTGACTAAGTTCGGATTGCAATATATTTTCTGCCATTTGAACTGATAACTTTAGCACTTCTTCTTTTTTTTCAATAAAATAAGCATGTGCTTGTTTTTCAGCATCCTTCAAGGTTAAAATTGCTTTCTTTTTCAATTCTTGATTCGCTTCTTGTGCTTGATGTTCACCCGCTTGATGTCCTTCAACAAATCCTTCATCGTAACCAGCTTGATGACCTTCATTAAAAGCATCGTTTCTTAACTCGATCAATTCCTTTTCGATTTCCGCAATCATTTGTTCTCTTTTTATTTGTATTTCTTGATTGAGAAGTTCTTGATCTTCTTGCAATTGTTCTTTTTGTTTTTCGCGTTGTTCAGTGAACCATTCCTCTAATTCTGCTTGTCGTTGTTTTCTTTCTTCTTTTAAACGATGCTCCATTTTAGCAACATCATCAAAAAACAAACGTTCATTATTTTTTTGTCGAGCGATTGAAACGACTTCTTTGTCTTCTTTATCCACATTTTTTTTTCTAGTGGCTTTATTAATTTTTCTTTAACTTCTATTTTTTTCATTTCAAGCTCGTAGTCAATTTGAGTTGCCTTAACAACTTTATGAGATAACAGCATCTTGGTCACCTCGCCCAATGTAAATTTCTCCTTGTTCATCTAGGCGTCGAATAACCGATACAATTTTTTGTTGCGCTTCTTCAACAGCTGACAAACGAGCTGGCCCTAAGAATTGCAAGTCTTCCTTGAGCATCTCAACTGATCGAGAACTTTGATTACTATAAATAAAGTCTTTAATTGTATCTGCCGCACCTTTAAGTGCCAATACAAGAACATCATGATTAACTTCACGTAAAACTTTTTGGACATCAGAGCGACCCAAACCAATAATATCTTCAAAAGTAAATAGATTTGATTTAATTTCTTCTGATAATTCAGGTTGCGTTTTCTCTAAATCACTAATAATATTTTTCTCAGTACTACGTCCAACAGAGTTTAATATTTCAACTAGGGTATTTACTCCCCCTACATTTTCAGTTCTATTTTCTACAAGATTTGAGAATTTATTTTCAATAACTTTTTCTATTTTTTCAATAACAATTGGTAATGTATTTGATATTGTCCCAATTCTTTCTGCAACCTCAGCTTGTCTTTCGCTTGGAAATTGTGACAATATTTGAGCAGCTTTATCTGGTTGCATATAGCATAAAACTAGCGCAACGGTTTGCGGATGTTCTCCTAACAAGAGATTAGATAATTGTTGCGTATCCGCTTTACGGGCAATATTAAAAGGTCTTTCCCTTAATTGTATTTGATTCAATATACCAATTACTTCTTTTGCCTTTTGAGATCCTAACGCTTTATTTAAGATTTCAACTGCATAATCGATTCCTCCATCAACAACATACTTTCTAGCTGTTGATGTTGTGACAAACTCAGCAATTACTTCTCGTCTTTCATCAGCGTTGACATGGTCTATATTAGCAATTTCATAACTCACTTTTTGAATATATGGCTCAGGCAATAACCTCATGACTTGAGCTGCTGTTTCGGAGCCTAGCGAAATTAATAAAAGTGCAGCTTTTTTTGTTCCATCGACTGTTTCCATTATTTCCTTCACCTATTTTTCTTTCATCCATAATTTGATTAATTCTGCTGCAACTTCTGGATTTTCTTTTGCATATTTTTTAGCAGACTCTTCATTTTTTATAAATTCATTTTCTTTTTCGTTTTCTTCATTTAATCGAATATCATCTTTTTTAAGTTGTTTTTCTTTTTCCTCAACTATTTTAGATATTGAAGGTTTTTCTTGAACAACCGGTTGTTCTGGTTTGATTATTTCTGGTTCTTCTTTTATGGTTTGAATAATATCTACAACTTCTTCATCCTGACTAACATCTATTACTTCTTCTTCAGTTGATAACTCAGGCGTTTTAGCTTTCTTACGTAAAAGTAAGATTGCGATTGTTAATAGGACGATTACAATAATACCAATAACTAACCAGCTTCCTTTTTTCTGAAGAGCATTCATTAAGCCACCCTCTTTTGCTGATGTTTCTTCTTGTGGTTCTTCATTTGAAAAACTCATACCTTGAATACTAATTGCATCTCCACGTTTAGCGTCATAGCCAATCGCGCTTCTAACAGCTTGCTCAAGACGATCTTTTTCAGCATTTGATAAGTTTTGATTAATCAAAACTGAAGCACTCAAGCGTTTCACGACTCCAGGAGCACTTAAAATTTTTGTTGTTTCCGTATCAACTTCATTATTAATATTTCTTTGATACCCTTTATTACCATTATTATTATTATTTCCAACAACATTAGCGACATTGTCTTGAATATTACCACCTTGAACTTGTTGTTGATTAATTCGATCCCCAGAGGCATTAACACTCTCACTTCTTACTTTAGTATCTCCATAAGTGACGCTTGTTTTTTCAATTGAATCAAAATCAAGATCCGCATTAATTGATAACTTTACCTTTTCAGGATCAAAAACTGCTTCTAACAAAGTTGCAGTCTTTTTTTCTAGTGAAGTTTCATACTCTCTTTTTATTCCTTGATATTTACTAACCAAATCTGTTGCTTGCTTATTATTATCTTCCACTAAGCTATCTGACAACACGATCCCTTTTCCATCAACTATTTTCACGTTTTTTATAGGTAGATTTTCAACTGCACCAGATGTTAACGATGCGATTCCTTTTATTGTACTGTCATCAATGCTCCCCGTACTACTTAGATTTAAAACAATTGATGCTGTTGCTTCCTTATCTTTTTCTTCAAAAATACTTCGATCAGGTAAAACTAACATTACTTTTGCTTTTTCAACACTCTCAAGTGAAGCAATTGAACGTTCTAATTCTCCTGTAACCGCTCGTTGATACATAATTTTCCGATCTTCATCGGTGGTCATCATTCCAGTATCATCAAAAATTTCAAATCCTGTCGAAGATTTAGGCATCTTGTTGTCTACCGCTAGTTCAATTCTAAATTTATCAACTTCTTTTTCATCGACTAACAATTTGGTCCCATTATTTTCCATCTTATATTTAATGCCCTTTGTTTCCAAATCTTCAACAATGACTCCAGATTCTGCTTCCGTTAGCCCTTGAAATAGGGTTGTATAATTCGTACGTTGTGAGAAGTATAACGTCGCACCTAATACTATAAAAAAGCTCACTAACGATGTTAATATAATTACCTTTTTGATTATTGCCAATTTTCTCCAACTGGCTAAAAACTGCTGACCAAAATTTTGTAACTTATCCATCATCCTTTATTTTCCCCTTTAACATCTCTAAAACTGCATATTTTTTAATTCATTAACTGAATCAATTAGCTTATTTCTAATTTGAACTGCTGTTTGTACACTTAATTGAGCTTCGGTCATATCAATCATAATATCGTGCATGTTTTCTGCTTTTCCAGTCATTGAATCGGGGATATTAGTTTCAGTTTTATTAACTTTTTCTTCTAACTTCCCTAATGCATCATCAAAAACATTAGAAAACTTTTGATTTATCTGTTCTTGTTTAGGTTCATTTAAAACATTAGGTTGAAGTCCTTTTAATTGCTCTTGGTAATCAATTAAAGGATTTTGTTGTATAATATTCATTATTCTACACTCCTAGTCTAGTCTTTAGAAATTTCTAAAGCTCTTTTCATTATATTTTTACTACTCTCAAAAGCAGCCGTATTAGCCTCATATGTTCTTACCGTTTTCATCAAATCAATCATTTCATCGCTCATATTAACATTCGGCATCGAAATGTAACCGTTCTCATCAGAGTCTGGATGGCCAGGGTTGTAAACTTGGTCAAATTCTGATTGACTTTCCTCTATCCCAGTCACACGCACTCCATAACTTTTCGTTTCGTTATTATTAATCGAATTAGACCTCAAATTGTTTTCTGAATTTTTTAAGCTTTCTGAAAACAACACGGTTTTCTTACGATACGGTTCTCCATTTTCCCCTCTAGTCGTATTTACGTTGGCTATATTGGTTGAAATTGTATCTAATTTTAGTCGTTCTAAAGCTAAACCACTCGTATTTATATTAAATGAATCAAACAAAGACATCTCTCATTCCTCCAAATTAATGATTAATTACTTGATTTAACATTGAAAACTGCCCATTGAGTTGACGAATTAACGAATTGTAATATAATTCGTTCGTTGCCTTCTCCGCCATTTCCATCTCAATATCAACATTATTCCCATCTTCTCTTGCCATCGTATTTGTTCTTTTTAAAACTCTAGGTTCCAAAGAATTTTCTCCATCAGCCAAAAGATGTTTTTCATGCGTTCTAACTAAACTTACTCCTTCTGATGAATTCATCATTTTTTTTAATGAATCTTCAAATTCCACTCTTTCAACTTTGTAATTAGGTGTATTGATATTGGCAATATTATTAGAAATTGTCTTTTGCCTTAAACTCGCTGCATTCAACCCAACATGTAAAAAATCAGTGTTTATTGACATTGCTTTTTTCTCCTCTTTATTTTTCGTATTTCAACAAAACAGCCTAAGCCACAAACTTCATATACTCATTGTATACAAATAGACATTAGTTAGTGGAATGTCATTTTTTGCGTAATTAAATATTTACACAACTTAGAATCCCTTATTACATGTTAATATAGCTGAGTATATTTATCAAAAAAGATTTGTGTTATTTTATATAAGATTGTTTAACCCCCCTTTTATTGTATACTAAACATAAATTACAATTTTATAATGACTTTAATTTTGTATATTAGCTTGCTTTATTTGATAAAACCGCTTAATATTTAGTTTGTAACTTTAGTTTTTTTAAAGGTTTCAAGTAAAAATGGATTAGGAGAGTAGAAATGGATATTTTTTTATTGATTGGTATATTTTTAGGGCTTTTTTCTGTCATTGTTGGAATGATTGTAAAGGGCGCAAACATTGCTGTGTTATTAAATCCAGCTGCAGCAATCATTATATTTATAGGTACACTAGCTGCATTGATTAATTCGTACCCTTCAAGTGATATAAAAAGACTACCGAAAATTTTTGGTGTTCTTTTTAAAAATCAAAGCTTCGATTCTAAAGAATTAGTAGATACAATTTTAAGCTTGGCTCAAAAAGCTCGACGCGAAGGAGTGCTCGCACTCGAAAACGAGGTCAATTCACTTAGCAACCCATTTTTAAAAAATGGAATGGAGATGGTTGTTGATGGAATGAATCCTGATCAAATTAAAGAAGTATTAGAGAATGAAGTCATCTCTTTAGAAGCTCGACATGCAACTGCAGCAAACATGATGAAAACAGCAGGTTCTTCTTCACCTACATTAGGGGTCCTTGGTGCTGTTATCGGTCTGATTGGGGCTTTAGGTAATTTAAATGACGTTGACGCACTTGGTCACATGATTTCAGCAGCATTCGTTGCAACCTTATATGGTATCTTCCTTGGTTACGTTGTTTTCATACCTTTTGGAAATCGTCTCAATCGTAAATCGTCTGAAGAAGTAGAATATATGATGATTGCTATCGAAGGTGTCTTAGCCATTCAAGCTGGACAAAACCCAAATACAATTGAAAGAAAACTAAACGGAATGATTGATCCAAATAAGCGAAATAATTTAAGTAATAATTAGCGAGGTGAAAATTCATGAAAAGAAGAAAAAAAGAAGAGCATCACGTCGATGAAGGATGGCTTCTCCCTTATTCTGATATGTTAACCTTATTACTTGCTTTATTTATTGTGATGTTTGCAATGGCAAAAACAGATAGCGGAAAACTTAATGAACTAAGTGATCAATTCAACATTATCCTTTCTGGGCAAACTAGTTCTGGCAATGGCGGTATTTTACCAGCGTACCCTAAAATAAAAAAACCTTCGGATAAAAAGAAAGAAAAAGAAAACGAAGAAAAAGATACAAAACAAATTAGTCAGGCTGGTAAAGATATTAAAGAAGAACTTACAAAAGACGGACACGGTTCCGATGTTGAAGTGAATGAAGAAAAAGATGGCGTTCGTATCGTCATTAACAGCGGGTTATTATTTTCTCCTGGGAGCTCAACATTGGCTCCTTCAGTCGGTAACGTTACCAAAAAAATTGGAAATTCTTTAAAAAAAGTTGATAATGAAATTATTATTGCTGGTTATACTGATAGCGTTCCTAACCCAACCTCTTCAAATTGGGAGCTAAGCGCGTCACGAGCGATTAGCGTGATGGACGAGCTAGTAAAACAGAAGGCGATCAATGAAAAACGGGTTTCTATCCAAGCTTACGGAGAGTTTAGACCTAAAAAACCAAATAATACAGAAAAAAATAGAGCAGAAAATAGACGTGTTGAAATTTTTATTGTTAAGAAAGAACAAGATACTAAATAATCTTCAAATAGACTAACCCACAAATCTAAAAACCTCCCCAAATGCATTCTTTAGAATGGCGATTTGGGGAGGTTTTTTTAGCCAATAAAAAACTCTAAAGAATAAAATCTTTAGAGTTTTTATTATTATTTAACTGCATCTTTTAGTGCTTTACCTGGTTTAAACGCAGGTACTTTACTTGCAGCGATTTGGATTTCTTCACCAGTTTGTGGGTTACGACCTTTACGTGCCGCACGTTCACGAACTTCAAAGTTACCAAAACCGATTAATTGTACTTTTTCACCTTCAGATAAGAACTCTTGGATTGATGCAAAAACAGCATCAACAGATGCAGTAGCATCTTTTTTAGTTAAACCTGTTGCATCTGCAACTTTTTCGATTAATTCTGCTTTATTAGCCATGTTAAATTTCACCTCCTCAAAATAAATTGATGTTTTAATCATCATAGAAGTGATCACTTTTGAGTGGTCCAAAAATGACATTTCAAAATATTGTTTTCAATATTTCTTTAATCAAGATACCATATGAAACAAGCGATATCAAGGGTTTTCACCGTTTTCTATGGAGTTTTTTTTATTCTCTAACATCTTATTGCTTAATTTAAAAATCTATGTTAAAATGCCCAATTACTTTCTACGACGTGAAATAATCCGAATTGGTGTTCCTTCAAATTCAAAAGCTTTTCTTATTTGATTCTCTAAAAAGCGAGCATAAGAAAAATGCATTAACTCTTCCTCATTTACAAAAACTACAAATGTCGGAGGCTTAACCGCGACTTGCGTTGCATAGAAAATCTTTAGACGTTTACCTTTATCTGTCGGTGTCGGATTAATAGCAACGGCATCCATAATAACATCATTTAAAATCGATGATGGGATACGCAACGTTTGATTTTGACTCACTTCTTCAATCATCGTTGGTAATAAGTGTAAACGTTGTTTTGTTTTAGCAGAAACATAGACAATTGGTGCATAGTCTAGATAACGAAACTCTTTACGGATATCTTCTTCAAATTCTTTCATCGTATGATTATCTTTATCAAGAGTATCCCATTTGTTAACAACGATAATAATCCCTTTACCTGCTTCATGAGCAAAGCCTGCGATTCTTTTATCATACTCTCGAATACCTTCTTCTGCATTTAAAACAACTAAAGCAACATCAGAACGTTCAATGGCTCGCATCGCTCGCATCACACTGTATTTTTCAGTGTTTTCATAGACTTTACCTTTTTTACGCATCCCAGCTGTATCAATCATAATAAACTCTTGACCAGACTCTGAAATAAACGATGTATCAATCGCGTCACGGGTCGTTCCAGCAATGTTCGATACAATAACTCGCTCTTCTCCTAAGATAGCGTTAATCAATGATGATTTACCTACGTTAGGACGCCCAATCAAACTAAAACGAATAATGTCATCTTCTTCTTCTTCATTTTCAATCGAAAAATGTTGACAGGCTTGATCTAAAACATCACCTAAACCGATACCATGAGCACCAGATACTGGATAAGGCTCACCTAAGCCTAATGAGTAAAACTCATAAACATCACTACGCATCTCTGGATTATCCACTTTATTTACTAATAAAACAACTGGTTTATCACTTTTATAAAGAATACGAGAAACATATTCATCCGCATCCGTTACACCTTCACGACCACTGACAATTAAAAAAATCACATCTGCTTCTTCTATCGCAATCTCAGCCTGATTTTTAATTTGTTCCATAAATGGTTCATCACTCATATCAATACCACCAGTATCGATAATATTAAATTCTCGTCCTAACCACTCACCCTGAGCATAAATTCGATCTCGCGTTACACCAGGCTCATCTTCAACGATTGAGATTCGTTCCCCTGCAATCCGGTTGAAAACGGTCGATTTTCCGACATTGGGACGGCCGACTATTGCTAATGTTGGTTTTGCCATGTAGGTCACCTCCTATTAATATATACTAACATGTGTCCTTATGTAGTTTATCCGATACAAACGCTCCTTGCAAGAGAAACCTTTGATTCAATAGGTTTTATTTCGATTAACCTATCATAAATTTTGCTAATTCTTGACCAGACAATCCTGCATTGATTCCAACGAGCATTCTTAAACGAGCTTTTTGCCCTGACAACCCTCTAACAAACGAAATTCCTAATTTGCTTAATTGTACGCCTCCACCTGGATAATCATAAATATCTTGAGCAATTCCGTTAGAACACCGTGAAACCAATGCTATTGGGATCTTTTTATCTAGTATTTTCTTTATACCTGGTAATGTTTGTGGCGGTAGATTACCCGCACCTAATGCTTCAATAATAACCCCATCAACCGATTGCTCTGCTATTAAATTAAAAATAAACTCATCCATGCCAGCATAAGCTTTAACTAATTGAATATTACCCGCAACTTTATTTATATCAAAAACATGATGTTCTACAACTTCTTTAATAAAAATAACTTTTTGTTTTGATAAAATACCAATGGGTCCAAAAGTCGGGGTTCTAAAAGTGTCAACACTTGTAGTATGCGTTTTCGTCACAAACCTTGCTGCATGAATTTCGTCATTCATCACAACAAGCACTCCCTGATTCTTTGATTCATCATCTGCAGCTGTGATAATCGATTGAACATAGTTATACAACCCATCCGCACCGATTTCATTACTTGAACGCATAGCCCCAGTAATAACCACTGCTAACTTTTTTGATAACGTTAAATCAAGAAAATAGGCAGTCTCCTCAAGAGTATCTGTTCCATGTGTAATAACAACACCATCAAAACCTTCCTCTTGTGCACCCGTTATTCTTCTCTTCAATTGGAGCATTTCTTGTGGACGAATATGCGGTGAGGGTAAATTAAAAATTTCTTCCACCTTAACCTCAATATCATCTGGTAAAACATCGAGCGTTTCACTTAATGGATGTCGGTCTGTAACCGTGACGCCTGCTGCTTGCTGAACCATAGAAATTGTTCCACCTGTGTGTAAAATCAATACTTTTTTCATGTGTCACCTCACTAATTTTTATCATTATTCATCCCCTATTATAATTTCATTTCTCATATTAAGCTAGATAAATCCGTTTTTTATTTTAAGCTCTCGTTAAAATAACCCTAGTTGATCTCTCTTTATAAAAGAGAAGCTAACTCAAACGTTAAGTATAATAGAAATCGCATGAAATCTGTATTTAAACACCCGATTTCATGCGATTTTTTATATTTTAAAACTCAATAAACATATTCCTAATTTTATCACTTAATTGATTTAACACATATAAAAGAAAGACATAAAAAGACAAAACTAAAAATAGGGAAAACTAAAAGAGAACCTGTGTGTAAAATACCAATTAAAAAAGTGCAGAGACTCACGATTATATAGTAACCTAAACTTAGAAAGGCACCCGCTGTTCCTGTATAACTAGGATACTTTGCTAAAGCTAAGCTCAAACAGTTAGGCAGTGCCATACTGATACCTGTCAAAATAATAAAAATACCCACAATATAAAAAATCATTCGTAGAGATAAAGGTAAAACTAAGTACGCCACACTACTGAGTATAAGCGTCCCCGTTAAGGCTAGCTTAATCCCTCCTTGAATAATCAACAGTGGCTCCTTATTATTTAGTGACTTGTTAGATAGCCATGCCCCTAACATTGTAGCCGAAGCAACGACACAGCCCATCAAACCATATTGACTTTGCGAGAGATGAAATGTCTCTAAAAAGATAGAGGGAGCTTCTGAATAGTAACTAAATAAAAGACCATTAAAAATACCAATAAGTATTCCAAAAGAAATTGTATATGGGTCTCTCAACATTTTTTTACCAATCGTTAACACATCAAAAATAGAAACAGATGCTGCCATCCCTTTTCTTGTTTCTGGTAATTTTTTCAAACTCCACGTAAGCATCACAAGGCCAATCACGATCAACACTAAAAAGACAGCACGAAATCCATAATATTGTCCTAAGATTCCACCTATCAAAGGACCAATTGCAGGAGAAAAAGCAAGTGCAACAGAAATCTTAGCAAATAGTTGATGTCGCTCGTTTCCTTGATAATGATCTCGTAAAATAGTTTGCGTTGTTACCGAACCCGTACTAGCACCAAAGGCCTGAATAAAACGGCCAATAAAAAGACCGGTAATACTCTTAGAAAGCAAACAAAAAATGCTACCTAATATATAAAATAAAATACCAAGGTTCATCGCTTTGCGTCGACCAATATAATCCGAGCTAATTCCCCAAACAAACACACCAATAGCAAATGACAAAAAATAAATACTTAATGTCATCTGCGCCAAATTTAAAGAGACTTGATAACTCTTTGCTATTTCTGTTAATGATGGTGTATAAATGGTTTCACTGATTTGCGGAAAACCAACTAAGCAAACCAGCAAAGCCAGACTAATTTTTTTATTTTGTTTTGTTTCGATGTTTTTTTCCATAAAAATTCTCCTAATTCTTTATTTTACTGGGAAAAAACATCTCTTGAAGGGAAATGGAGGGATCATGATTTTTATCCATTCATAAAAATTCATAATATCACTTCTTTCTAAAAAAATTCTTTAGTAGCTCAACTTATTTTAAGTCAAACTATTTTCAATCATACTATAAAAGTAAAATAAATACTAGATTATTAATTTTTTTATAACCTTTCTAAAAAAACAACAACTCTTTATTTTTTTTAACGTATAATTAAAAACATCTTTAAGTTTGGGGAAGTGGATGAATGTTCAAAAAATTTCAATATCTAGATTTTAAAATTCTTATTCCATATTTATTACTAAATATTATCGGTATCATTATGATTTTAAGTGCAAGTTCCTATCATTTAACAGAATTAGGAAAAAACCCTGCACTTAACGGAGAAAAACAACTCCTTTTTTTCATCATCTCGTTGTTTCTAATCGGAATTGTTTACAAAACTAACCTTTCTATTTATCAGTCATCCCAGTTTCAACTTCTGATCTATCTCGTGACTCTAATCCTTCTCATTTGTACTTCAGTGCTCGGGTTAGGAACAGTAGCTGGTGGTGCTCAACGATGGCTTCAAATTGGTCCTTTAAGTCTTCAGCCTTCTGAACTCGTCATGTTAACGATTATTTTATACTCTGCCTATGCTTTTTCAAAAAAAGAACATCTTATCCAACATTCTTTTTTAAAAGCTGTTTTAAAACCATCTCTGATTGTTTTTAGTTTAATTGGGTTAACTTTAATTCAACCTAACGTTGGAGGGGCAACGATATTATCATTAATTTATCTCATTCTCTTATCTGCAAGTGGGATTTCTTACTTATATATTATCGGTGGCTTTAGTTCGATTTTCATTCTAAACTTTGTTGTTTCTAAATTAATTTTATTTAATGATGGGGCTCTTTTACCTCAGAAATACCATTATATTTTTGATCGTTTTCTGATTCTAAAAGATCCCTTTGCGTTTCAACAAGGAAACGGACTTCAACTAGTTAATTCTTACTTTGCTATTTACAATGGTGGTTGGTTAGGTAAAGGACTTGGGAATAGTGTTCAAAAAAAAGGCTTTTTACCTGTAGCAGAGACTGATTTCATTTTTTCAATTACGACTGAAGAATTGGGGATTGGGTGCAGTATTCTGATTTTGCTTCTTTTATTGTTCTTAATTTTAAGGATTTTTACAATTGGAATGCGAACGCAATCTACCTTTCATTCACTCATTGCGATTGGAATTGGTTCTGCTATCTTAATCCAAACCTTTATCAACTTAGGGGGATTATTAACCATTATCCCTTTAACTGGTGTCCCTTTTCCATTTTTTAGTTACGGTGGTTCAAATCTCTTAACACTTTCATTAATGATCGGGCTAGTTCTTAATATCAGTGCACACGATAAAAAACAACAAGAAGAAGAACAACTGGCAATTTCCTTATAAAAAAAGAAAGATGTGACAACTTACTTGTCATTATCTTTCTTTTTTTTAATTTCATCATTTCTTTTTATCACTTCAAAAATATAAACCACTAAAATTAAAACAAAAATTGAAATAGTTAACATTAATGTTTGTAATCCATTGTCATGAACGACTAATAATTGTCTTAAAATTGCTGTCATACTAATCCAAATTAAATACTTAATCGGAATATGATGCGAATCTTCAATATACTTTAAAATCATCATAATGAACTCAAAAAGCATGAAAAAAGATAAAATATAATCTGCTACGATTTCAATACTACGCTTTCCCTCTGGCAAAACAATTACTTTTCTTAAACTGAATAAATCTTGAGCCATGTAAATAATAATCAAAAGTGATAATATGACTAGAAATAAATCAACAATCTTAGTTAAAACATATTTATATTTATCCAACATTTGATCAGTCCTTTTCTTTTTAAAATATCTCATATTTATTTTAAGACTGTCAACTTTTTTGCTTTTTTAAATATGGTCATTTTGGTTTAACCATTTTTTTAATACAGAAAGATATTTCTTGTTTTCATCAACAAATGGCATATGACGACTCTTAGCAAACAGTTCCCATTTTGCATTGGGTAACTCATCAAACATCGTTTTAGCAATGAGCGGAGTACATAAATCGTTAATTCCACTTGTAATTAAAACCGGTTGATTCACTTCTTTCAATTTATCCGTATAATCAAAGGTCTTCAACGTCCCACTCGGGCAATATTCATTAGGCCCCCAAGCAGTCTCATAAGCAAGCGTCCCTATTTTTTTAGGTCGAGATAACGGTTCTGGCGAACACTCCGTAGGTTCGTCAGCTACATGACGACTCATAAAATGCTGATTTGCTGCTAAATAGGCTGGTTCTGTAAAGCAAAACGCTGGTTCAGCGATCTCAATCGCTTTTTGTTCTTCAATGGGTAGAAATTTGATCAAACGATGCTGTTCCATTGCCCATAATTTTGCTGATGACAACGTGCTTGAAAAAATAGCACTAAGGACTGATTGAGGCTGGTCATCGCAAAGGTAAGCTATTACTAACATTCCACCCCAAGACTGCCCTAACAAGTGACAATGCTCGATTTTTAAATGGGCTTTTAAAGCCTTTAATTCATTCAGCCAATTTTCTAAAGTCCAAAGCTCTGGAGCATCAGGCATACTAGATTTACCACACCCCAGCTGATCATACATAATAACTTGTCTACCATCATTCGCTAACTCATCTAATAATTCAAAATAGTTATGCGTTGAGCCTGGTCCTCCGTGAATGAGAATCAGCGGTGCTTTTTGAGAATCGGAAGCACCAATAGTCCGATAATATGTCTGATAGCCTAGATAAGGAAGATAGCCTTCTGTTATTTCCACCTAGTTATCCTCGCTTTTAGAAAGCGGATAATCATACGTTTCTATCGATAACAATTCGACTATTTTAGATAAATCTTTGACTAATACAACCATCGTTTGATCAGGACGTCCCGGAGCAAAGACGAGTTTTTCTTGTAACAATAGCTCAGCATCAATGATCATTGGAACTTTTTCTTCATAACCAAATGGTGAAACAGCTCCTGGTTTTTGTCCAGTTAATGCTTCCATTTCCTCTGGCTTTACAACCGATAGCCTTTGACCAACAAGCTGTTTTATTTTTTTAAAATCCGTCGATTTAGTTGTAAACGTAAAAAAGATAAAATGATCATCTTTTTTATTTTTCAAAAACAAACTTTTTGTTTCTGTTCCCACAAATCCTTGTTCTTCTTTGATAATTACAGCATCTTCATTAGTATAAATTGCTCTATGATCGTATAATTCAAAATAAATTCCAGCACTCTTGAATGTATCAGCTAAATTAATCATCTTTTTTCCTTCTTTCAATTCTTTATTTTTTTAATTCATTCACATAACTGTCAACAGCAAGTAAGGCATCGGCTATATCATATTCATCAAAAGTTCTCCCCATTTGATGGATGCTCTCTCCAGGCTGAACAGCTAATCTTCCCACACTAAGTAGTTCATCGTATGAACACTGATCTAATCTAAGTTCTTTCAATGTCGTTGGTAAATTTAATAATTGATAAAACGCAATAAAACGCTCTAATCGCTCGTGAGGCTGATTGTCTAAAACAAGTTGGGTCAATGTCCCATAAGCTACCTTTTCACCATGAGAAAGATGGTTGGTTTCTTCATGCAAAGCCGTAAAACCATTATGAATAGAATGAGCTGCAGCTAAACCACCACTTTCAAATCCAATCCCACTAAGCAAGGTATTTGCTTCAATTACAGCTTCTAATGCTGGTGTTACTACTTTCGCTTTAGTTGCAACCATGGCTTGAAAACCATATTCGAAAAGAGTTTCTTCACACTGTTTAGCAATCGCAATGGCTGCGATAGTTGGTGACTGGCCTCTTAGATTTTTCCCGCCCGCTTTAACAATCGATTCGACTTCCACCCAAGTTGAAAGCGCGTCAGCTATTCCACTAGCTAATAAGTGACTTGGCGCTTTAGAAATAATACCACTATCGACTAAAACCAATTCTGGATTTTTTTGATACAAGAGATACTTATCAAAAGCTCCATCTTCTCTATAAATAGCAGACAAAGCCGAGGTTGGGGCATCAGTTGAAGCTGAGGTTGGTACAACAACAACTGGTATATCTAGTCTATCAGCTATCGCCTTCGCCGCATCAATCACCTTTCCTCCTCCTAAACCAATTAGAACATCACTCTTTTCCAAACAAGCATGATCAATAATTCGTTGAATTTCTTCTTCTGAAGATTCACCCTTAAAAAAAATCGGAAGTACATATAACTCTTGAGAAACTAACTCCTCAATCCACGGCTTACCTACTAAATTATAAACGAGAGAATCGGTTATCAGCAATAAACTTTGACCCATTTCTTTAATTTTTGGAATGGCTGTTAACAAAACGTCTCTCCCTTGGAGGTAACTTTCTGGACTATTCCATAAATAACTCATGATGAGCCTCCTTTCTTATTTCAAAAGATCACTACCCCAATTATCACTTAAACTATTTTAGTTATCAACATAAAAAACCTAAGTTAAAAATAAAATAAAGATTTAACGTAAGTTTTCTGTATTCTAAGCAAACCAATATTGTTTTTTACCTTTATTCAAAAAAACTCTTCATTCTAAAAATAAAAAAAGAAGCCTATTTTTCAAGGCTTCTTCAAACGTTAATATTAAAAGATTAACGACGCATTTCTTTAATTCTAGCTGCTTTACCATGACGATCACGTAAGTAATAAAGTTTCGCACGACGAACTTTACCAAAACGAATAACTTCAATTTGAGCAACACGAGGTGTATGAATTGGGAATGTACGTTCCACACCAACACCATTTGAAATTTTACGCACTGTATAAGTTTCGCTAACTCCAGCTCCACGGCGTTTGATAACAACACCTTCAAATAACTGGATACGTTCACGAGTACCTTCAACAACTTTAGCGTGGACACGGACAGTATCCCCTGTTCTAAATGCTGGGATGTCAGAACGTAATTGTTCGTTTGTAATTGCTTCGATTAATGGATTCATTTTCCACATTCTCCTTATTCCAGAACACTCTTATGGGCTTAATCGCCATAGCGGAATGTCGTAATTATGAGTAATATTTACTCACCAAATAATATTAACACATCTAATTAATGATGTAAAGTCTTTTTTCTTTACAACTCTTGTTCTTCTTGTCTAATTTCAAGTAATATTTTTTTCATTTCTTCAGTTAATTCTAGTTTTTCTAGCATATCTGGACGCCTTAAAAAAGTTCGACGTAATGATTCTTTTAGCTTCCAATCTTCAATTAGTTTATGGTTTCCATTTGTCAAAACGGACGGCACTTCTAAACCTTCATAATTTTGTGGTCGAGTATATTGTGGGTGTTCTAAAAGGCCAGTTGAATGAGAATCACCTTTCGCTGAATCTTCATTCCCTAAAACATCTGGCAATAAACGAACAGTTGCATCAATCATCACCATTGCACCTAGTTCGCCTCCAGTTAAAACATAATCACCCAAAGATACTTCATCTGTTACCAAAGAACGAATTCTTTCATCATACCCTTCATAATGACCACAAATAAAAACGAGATGCTCTTCCGTTGCAAAATCTTCTGCCATAGATTGATTAAATTGTTTACCCGCTGGATCTAAGAGTATAATACGTTGCTTTTTATTGGGTTCTGACGCTTTAATAGATGAAAGAGCATCGGCAATTGGTTGAACCTTTAAAAGCATGCCAGCGCCTCCACCGTAAGGATAATCGTCCACTTGTTGATGTTTATTTAAAGAAAAATCACGAAAATTAGTCACTTGAACATTTAAAAGTCCTTTGTCAATAGCTTTACCTAAAATAGATTCTGTCATAGGTCCTTCAAACATTCTTGGAAATAAAGTTAAAACATCAATTCGCATCGTCTATCAGCCCTTCTGGAATTTCAACAATCACTCGTTCGTTTTCTAAATCGACTGATAGAACAACCGAATCAATATAAGGGATTAGAATATCTTTTTTCCCTTTTTCTTTTGGTTGAATCACCCAAACATCATTGGCACCTGGTGATAGAATTTCCCGAATTGTTCCATAACATGTTTCATTTTCATCATAGACAGTTAAACCAACGATTTCATGATAATAAAAAGCATTTGTTTCTAATTCAGATAAATCGTCTTTCGCGATTTTTAAAACCCCGTCACGATATTTTTCAATATCATTGATTGTTGGATGATTTTCAAAACTAAGAATATCAAAATTTTTGTGTTTACGATAAGAACGAATTTTTAATTTTTTTTCTGGCTGTCCTTCTTGAAATAAAAGTAATTCATTCCCTACTTGATAGCGCTCATCAGCAAAATCCGTATTAGAAATGACCCGTACTTCACCTTTAATACCTTGTGTATTGACGATTTTACCAACATTTAGATAATCAGTCATTTTACATCACACCTTTCCATATTATTCCTTGATGATTGTACCATCTTTAAGATCAACAACCAAGAAATAAAAAAGATTATTTGCTAAACTAAGTAACCTTAGGCTAGTAAATAATCTTAATCTATTATTTTGTTTCGTCGTCTAAAATATTCAGACGAACACGTTTTGGTTCTTCGGTACGAATGTTATACACAAGAGTACGAATCGCTTTAATGACACGTCCCTGTTTTCCAATGATTCGCCCAATATCAGATTCATCAACAGAAAGATTATATTCCATGAATTGATCTGACTCTGTAACTTCTAAAAATACTTTATCTGGGTGACTAACTAACGGACGAACAATGGTTAAAACCAATTCTCTAACATCAGTCATTCAATATCCCACCTTATTTTTTAGTATATTTAGCTTCGTGATGTTTTTTCATGATTCCTTCGCGAGATAAAATATTGCGAACTGTATCAGAAGGTTGTGCACCTTTAGATAACCAATCTAGAATTACTTCTTCTTTAACTTTAACTTCAGCTGGATTTAACAATGGGTTATATGTTCCCACGATTTCAATATAACGTCCATCACGAGGTGAACGAGAATCTGCTACTACCATACGATAAAAAGGTTTCTTTTTAGAACCCATACGTTTTAAACGAATTTTAACTGCCATTAATGAGGCACCTCCATATTTCTTTTATTAACACAAGACATAGTTTAACAGATATTAAATGACATGTAAAGTGTTTTTTCTTTACAGCTTACTTTTTTTTAAAATCTTGAATTGATTTCCCAGCTCAAACAGCTGACCTATTTCCAATAACAGCTCATCATTTCCTTTAGCAGCCATCATTTGAACCCCAATTGGTAAAAAATCGTCGGTTACAAATGTCGGTAAACTGATGGCTGGTTGTCCCGTCAGATTAGCCAACTGTGTATAGGGTGTAATATGTAAGCTTTTTTCAAACATCTCATAGACCAATTCTTTTAGTTCTTCTTTATTTAATTCAGAGGCTTGTTTCATCTTCGCTCGAATAATATCGCTCTGTAAATCGTCTGAAACTTTTGGTGCCACAGTCGTCGCAGTTGGTGATAAAAACAAATCAAATTTGGTAAACAAACCTTCCATGACCGCTGTTGCTTCATCCCAAGCTCCAAAAGAGGCTGAGTAATCTGCTGCTGATAATTGTTGTCCATATTGATAGAGCGCCCATGACATTGGCTCCATATCACGATAGGTTAAAGGACGTTGCAACATATGACTTATCCCTTGCATCATATGTGCTGTTTCCCCACCATTCATTTGGTAATAGCTTTCTATTAACGCTCTTCCTTTGATAGGATAAGGAACTTCTACTACTTCATGTCCTAAAGAAACTAAGAATTCAATGGCCTCTCTGAATGCTTGTTGAGCCTCTGAACTCACTTTGTTTCCAACGGGAGAATCTAAGCAAGCAGCAATCCGATATTTCTCAGCTTTTTTAAAGGTCGAATGAGGTTCACTAAAAGGCGAAATCTGATGATCTGGTTTTAAGCCTTTTAAAATTATTTTTGCATCTCTAATCGATTTTCCCAATATAAAATTAACAGAAGCCCCCTGCCAATCGCGCCAACCAGCAGGTCCGGTTATGATTTTCCCACGACTAGGCTTCAAGCCAACCAAACCAGAAAAACTTGCCGGAATTCGAATGGAGCCTCCACCGTCACTTGCACCAGCAATCGGAACAATATCGGCAGCAACAATTGACGCTGCTCCCCCACTACTTCCTCCAGAAAAACGCTCCATATCCCATGGATTTAATGTAGGTCCATTAATAACGGCATCCGTTATGTTTTTAAAACCAAATTCTGGCGCAGTCGTCACAGCAAAAGGAATCAATCCCATCGCTTCAATTTTTTTTACATAGTTATTCGTTTCAGGCGCACGATGATTACGAAATAAACGTGAACCAGACGTTTGTTTAAACCCTTCTTTCGCTTGCCCTAAATCTTTTAATGCAAAAGGAACGCCAAAGAAGGGAGCTTCCCTCTGCTCTGGCGTTGCCTGTTCGACCATTTTTCTCGCTTCTTCAAAATTTAATTCAACAAAAGCATTTAATTCATAATGCGTTTCAATCTTTTTTTCCAGTTCATCTAATATCTCAATTGGTGATATTTCTTTATTTTTTATTTGTTTCGCTAAACCAAAGGCATCTTTCATTTTTTTCTCTCCTTAAATAAAAACTATTGTTTAATTTATTCTAGCTAAGATAGAGAATTATTGCGACTTCTTCTGGTGTTTTTCACAAACTAATCAATTTTCATCCGCTTTAACTTGCAATTTTGGAACAATTTTGTTTTTTCAAAAATGTTTCTACTTCTTCTGGTGTTTTTAATTCAATCCATTTATTCGAATACTCTTTAGCTAATTCACGGTAATGTTTATAATGCTCTCGCGTTCTACCTTCATGCAAAACCCACCAAATAAAGGGTAAATCAATTTTTTCTAAACAGCCAATAGCCATGTCTGCCCGTGTTTGATTTTTATTCTGAATATAACGTTGAACAACACGCGGTAAACAAACCCGACGAGGAAAGTTCATATAGATTATTAAATCGGCTTTTTCAAGACGTTCTTCTTGTAAAAAGCTTGAATAATTACCATCAATTATCCAATTTGAATGCTCATCCATAAAACGACGCACGAGTACTTTTGATTCTTCAATAGGACGTATTTCCCATTCTGGTAAAAACTGAATCGTATCTAAATGCAATATGGACAATGAAAAATCAGTACCCAATTTTTTAGCCAACGTTGATTTACCGCTCCCACTAAAACCTAAAATAGCAATTTTCATCTTTCTTCCTCCCCAAAAAAAGTAAAAAGAAGGCTGGGTAAACAGCCTTCTCAAAGGTTGATCATTATCTCTTTTTGTTTTTCTTATTCTTTTTATTTTTTTTCTTTTTATTTTTCTTAACCATTCGATTCATGGCCATTTTCCCAAGTTTGCCTTGAACCCCGGTACCAAACATGTTGTCCATACCAGCTGGCATATTTCCTTTAGTCATTTGTTGCATCATTTTACGCGATTCATTAAATTGTTTAATCATTCGATTGACTTCAACGACGTTGTTTCCTGAACCAGCAGCAATACGTCGTCGTCGACTCGGATTTAATAAATCTGGATTTTCACGTTCTGCAGGTGTCATCGAATAGACAATGGCTTTTTTACGTGCAATATCTTTAGGATCTACTTGAATATTTTCTAAACCTGGTACATTATTCATTCCAGGAATCATTTTAAGCAAATCTTCTAGAGGTCCCATACCCATGATTTGATCAAGTTGTTCAATAAAATCATTAAAATCAAAACTATTTTCACGCATTTTTTTAGTTAATTCTTCAGCTTTTTGATCATCATATTCTTGTTGCGCTCTTTCAATTAGCGTCAACATGTCCCCCATACCTAAAATACGGCTAGACATACGGTCTGGATGGAAAACTTCAATATCGGTTAGTTTTTCACCCGTCCCTATAAATTTAATAGGTTTACCAGTGACTGCACGAATAGATAAGGCTGCACCACCACGAGTATCTCCATCCAATTTAGTTAAAACTACTCCGGTAACATCGAGCTGCTCATTAAAGCTCTGAGCAACAGTTACAGCATCTTGTCCAGTCATCGCATCAACTGTTAACAAAATATCATTCGGTTGAGCATACTCCTTAATCCGTTGTAACTCACCCATTAGAACTTCATCTATATGTAACCGTCCCGCGGTATCAATAAAAACATAATCATTTTTATTTTCTTTAGCATGCGCTAACCCTTGTTTTACAATTTCAACCGGATCAACATCTGTTCCCATTTCAAAAACTGGAATATCTAATTGTTGACCAATCACTTTCAACTGATCAATTGCTGCTGGACGATATACGTCTCCCGCAATCAATAATGGACGAGCTTTTTCATTTTTCTTTAAAAAATTAGAAAGTTTGCCGACAAATGTTGTTTTACCTGCCCCTTGCAAACCAACCATCATTATGGTTGTTGGAATTTTAGGTGATTTATTCAGAGCAACTGCTTCCGAACCTAAAACTTTCGTCAACTCTTCATCAACCACTTTAACAATCTGTTGCGTTGGATTTAACGATTCTAAAATTTCAACTCCGACAGCACGTTCACCGACACGTTTAGTAAACCCTCTAACAACTTGTAAGTTGACATCAGCTTCTAATAAAGCTAGACGTATCTCACGCATCATCTCTTTAACGTCTTCTTCTTTCACGGTTCCTTTTTTCTTTAATTTACTCATTGCGACCTGTAAGCGGTCAGTTAAACTTTCAAAAGCCATTTTATTTACTCCTACTCTTCTTCTATTTCTTGAATTTTATCTAATAATTGGTTAATTTTTTCTTGATGATCAGCCTTATCATTAGCGATGAGCTGCTTAATTTCACTGATAATTTCATTACGAACGACATAATTTGAATAGAGATGTAACTTTTTTTCATAATTTTCTAAAATCTTTTCAGTTCGTTTGATATTATCATATACTGCTTGGCGACTAATTTCAAAATCCTCAGCAATTTCACCCAAAGAATAGTCATCTGCATAATAAAGTTCAATATAATTCATTTGTTTTTCAGTTAAGAGAGTCGAATAAAATTCGAATAAAGCGTTCATTCGATTCGTTTTATCAATTTCCATATTATTCCCCTCCTCTGCCATTACGCAAGTCTATGACATTATATCACAAATCCTTTGATTTTTTTATGATTACAAAAAAAAGAACCTAAAATTAGGTTCTTTTTATTATTTTTGCTATTTCTTCTGGTTCCTCTATTACTAAAGGTAAGGATACCTTAAAAGAAGACCCATGATTCAAAACACTTTTCACACTGATATGACCATTATAATTATTAACTAATTGAGCGGCAATCGAAAGACCCAATCCATTTCCACCTGTATGACGTGCTCGTGCTTTATCAACTCGATAAAAACGACTAAAAATTCGGGCTAAATCTTCTTCAGAGACACCCTCGCCAAAGTCTTGGACTAGAATATCAACCGTTCGATAAGAGGATGAAGCAGAAACTAAAACTTCCTTTCGCTCACCTGAATACTTAACGGCATTATCCATTAGTATAATTAACAACTGTTCTAAATGATTTCGATAAATTTTAATTTGTGCACTTTTAGCTAAATCAATATCCAAGTTAAAATGAAAGTCAGGATACAACATACTAAAATTTCCCACTGTTGTCTTTAAAACATCAACCACACTGGAAACTTTATCTTCATAATGAAATTCTGATTGTTCTGCACGAGATAAATCTAACATTTCTTGCACCAAACTTTTCATTCGAACAATTTCTTGTAAAGAAGCTTGTAAAGATTCTTCTAAAACTTCAGGATCGTCTTTCCCCCAACGATTTAACAAATTAATATGACCTTCGATTACAGCAACTGGTGTTCGTAACTCATGTGAAACATCTTCGACAAATTGCTGTTGTTGTTGAATAAATAACTGCATTCTTTCCAACATATCATTAAAGGCTCGCGCTAAATCAGAAATTTCATCATTCGACTTAGGAACAGGCATTCTAACCTCTGTTTTATACGCTTCATTAATACTATTTAAAGAATTTGCCATTTTTCGTAACGGCGCTGTAAAATACGTTGATAATAAAACACCGACAATGATACTAATGATTACACCGACAATTTCCAAAACAACTAACGTTTTGAACATTTTATCTCGAACACTAATAAAACTATTTAATTCGAGAAAACCTTGTGCATACCCAATTACTTTACCTGTTTCATTCGACTTAATCGGCTCTAACGCGATTAATCCAGTAATATTATTATGTGTTTGGATTGTTATTTTTCCTTGTTCAGAATCATCAAAAGGAAGATATAATCCTCTCGTTTCAAAGACTAAACGTTGATCAACCCCATAAATTTTAACATTTAATTCAGGTTGTGATAGTTCAGAAATAAAACTATTTAAATTCATTAAACTTGCTTCTAAACTACTTCGATCATAATAAACATCGCCCACATAACGGCTAGAGGCTTCTTTTAAGTAAGAAACTGTACTATGCAACGTTAAAGGATCCTCTGATCGCGAAAGACGAGAATTGATTTCTTTCATCGTTCGATTAAAATCTTTTTCTTCTTGTTCGTAAACATTCCTAATACTAATTTGATAGGTCACAAAACCAAATGATAAAAATAAGATGGTAATTGATAGAGCCGTTAAAAGAGTCCACTTAAAAGAAATTGATTTCCAAGAAAATTGTCTTAGTTTATTTTTCTCTTTTAAACTTTTCATTACGATCTCATAACATACCCAGTACCACGAACGGTTTGAATATAACTATCTTCACCAGGTACATCTATTTTATTTCTTAAGTAACGAATATAAACATCGACAACATTCGTTTCGACTTCAATTTCATAACCCCATACTTTATTCAATAAAACATCTCTAGATAAGACAACATTTATATTTTCCATTAAAATTAATAACAGTTCATATTCACGTTTGGTTAATTCTATCATTTGTTCGCCACGACGAACGACACGATTTTCTTTTTCAATCGTCAAATCACGATAAGTTATCGTAGTTTGCTTAGTAATGTTCTTATCGCCTTCAATATCAATTCGGCGAAGCAATGCTCGTAATCGTGCTAACAGTTCTTCAATAGCAAATGGCTTAACAATATAGTCATCTGCACCATGGTCAAGTCCAGATACACGATCAATCACTGAATCTCTAGCTGTCATCATAATAATCGGTGTATTCTTCACTTGGCGAATACGACGACAAACTTCAAGTCCATTCAATTCAGGTAACATCAAATCTAATAAAATCGCTTCCCAGTCACCTTCAATAGCTGCCTCTAACCCCATCCGTCCATTATAATGAACTTCTGTTTCATAACCCTCATGCTTTAGTTCTAGCTCAACAAACCTAGCTAGGTTTTTTTCATCTTCAATTATCAAAATTTTATTTGACATACTGTCACATGCCTTTCTGTCATTCTTTTTATTTCTTTTACAAACGATTTATTATTGACGAGTCACTAATAAAAAGACACTCTTTATTTCTAAACAGTCATCTAATCATGATAACTTGTTTTAAACAACTATGCAAACGCTCATCTTTAAATACAATAGATTTATTAAAAAATAATGAGCTTTTAATAGGACTCTTTTATTATATCATTTTTGAAAAAACTTATCTATCCTCTAGCTAAAAATAACTTTTTTAAAAAAAGAATGACGATATCGTATTTTTTTGATATTATAAAAGTTAAATAATAATTAAAAAAATATATTTTATTTCATTTAATTCTAATGTTCTGAGAAGGAGGTATTCTATGGATATCAGACAACTAAATTATTTTATCGTTTTATCCGAATCAAACACGATTTCTGAAGCTGCTAAAAAACTCGAAATGGCTCAACCACCACTTAGTCAAATGTTAAAAAATTTGGAACTAGAATTAGGAACTAAGCTCATCAAACGAAGTAAGAAAAAACATCAACTCACCAAGAGTGGTGAAATTCTTTATCAAGAAGCTTTAAATATTGTAAAACAATTAGGAGATATGCAAGGCAAAATCCAACAAAATAGTCTTGGTTTAACCGGTCAACTTAAAATTGGAAGCACAGATATTGCTCTTAACCAATTAAAACCAGCACTTGTTCATTTTTTCAAGAACTTCCCTAATGTTTCTCTAATAATCGAACAGAGCGAAGCTAAACTATTAAAAAATAAATTAAAATCCGGTGCTCTAGATTTAGCCTTTATTCAAGGGTCGTTTGATAAGGATTTATTCATTAGTCATTTTTCGTTTTCTGAGAAACTTTTTTTCGTAACTTCCGAACCTCTCGAATCTAAGAAAATGAGTTTTTCTGATTTTTATCAAAAACCATTATTACTTCCGAATTTCCAAGTTTTTTCTAAAAACAATACTTTTTTTAAAAAAATTGTCACTAAACAACCAAATGACTTTATTATTTCTTACTGCTCTAATTATTTATTAATTCAAGAACTCGTTGCTACTCAATTAGTCAATAGCATTTTACCAGAATCTATGTTGGAGACTTCCTTAAAAATAAATAATTATTATTATCCTATCACTCCCAGTACACCCGTTACTCATTATCATTTAATCAGCCTCAAGGAGCGTTATTTGGATCAAATTACTCTAAATTTTATTGAACAATTAAAAAACTGAGGTTTCCTCTTTTTAAGAAGAAGCCCTCAGTTTATTTTTTAATCTATTCTTTACCATACCAATCATAATGGAAGACGCCTTCACGATCTTTACGAAGGTAAGTGTGTGCTCCAAAATAATCTCTTTGCGCTTGAATAATATTTGCAGGCAAGTTTTCTGTACGATATGAATCATAATAAGCAATCGCCGAAGAAAACGTCGGACTAGGGACTCCTGTTTGAACAGCTAATGAAACAACTTCTCTCACAGCTTCTTGATAGTCTGAGGTAATTTCTAAGAAATAATCATCCAGTACTAAATTTTTCAATTCAGGATTTTTTTCATACGCTTCAGTAATTTTTTGTAAGAATTGTGCTCTAATGATACAGCCTGCACGGAATATTTTGGCTATCTCACCATAATTTAAATCCCATTCAAATTCTTCACTTGCCGTTCTCATTTGCGCAAACCCTTGAGCGTAACTCATAATTTTACTAAAATATAAGGCTTTTCTAATTTTTTCAATCATTTCTTGTTTGTTACCTGAAAAAGGAACCACTTTAGGTTGTGGTATGATTTTACTAGCTGCCACACGTTCTTCTTTTAACGCAGAGATATAACGTGCAAATACTGATTCCGTAATTAACGGTAATGGTGTTCCTAAATCTAAGGCATTTTGACTTGTCCATTTACCTGTTCCTTTATTTCCAGCAGCGTCTAAAATAACATCAACAATTGGTTTTCCTGTTCCCAAGTCATCTTTTCTAGTTAAAATATCTGAAGTGATTTCAATTAAGTAACTGTCTAACTCACCTTTATTCCATTCTGTAAATATAGCAGCAACTTCCTCAACTGACAAACCTAAGACACGTGTTAAAATATCATAAGCTTCAGCAATCAATTGCATATCACCGTATTCAATGCCATTATGTACCATCTTAACAAAATGTCCCGCACCATTTGGCCCGATATAAGTCACACACGGAGCCCCGTCATTCGCTTTTGCTGCCATTTCTTCAAAGATAGGTTTTACTAATTCATACGCTTCTTTTTGACCTCCTGGCATCATTGAAGGTCCTTTTAAAGCTCCTTCTTCTCCGCCAGACACACCAGTCCCGATAAAATTAATTCCAGAACTCGCTAACTCTTCATTTCTTCTTATCGTATCTTTAAAGAATGTATTACCACCATCAATTAGAATATCACCTTTATCTAAATGTGGTAATAAATTTTGAATCGTCATATCTGTAGCTTCTCCTGCTTTCACCATCAACATAATTCGTCTTGGTTTCTCTAATGAATCAACGAGTTCTTCAATAGTGTATGCTGGAAATAGTTTTTTCCCTGGATTAGCATTGATAACATTGTTAATTCTCGCTTCTGAGCGATTATAAATAGAAACACTGTAACCTCTACTTTCAATATTTAGGGCTAAGTTTCTACCCATTACACCCATACCTACGACACCGATTTGTTGTTTACTCATCAATTGACCTCCTAAAGTTACTCCGATAAAAAGTTATCTCACTCATTATAGCCTATTTTTCATGAAAACTAAATCATTCTTTCCTAATTATTACCAACCTAGAAAGGTAATTTAACAAACATAATATTAGTGAATACTTTCTTTCAACGCAGATAGGTTATCTGACATAATTGAAATATAATCAGCTCCCGCTTTTTTCTCTTGACTTGATAAACTTTCCAATGGATTGAGCTCGACTAATTTCGCTCCGGTTGCATCAGCAATTGTTTTTGCGACTTTCGATGATGCCGAACTTTCAGTGTAAATAACGTCAATTTTTTCTTTCGTTACAACATCTTGAATTTTTTTCAACTCTTTAGGCGTTGGTTCTTGTTCTGGTGAAATTCCTGAAATTGGAACTTGAATCAGATTATATTGCGCAGCAAGGTAAGAAAAGGCTTGATGCTGAGTGACAAATTTTCTTTGTGTTGCCTCTTTTGTCGCTTTTACATATTCCTGATTCAGTTGTTCTAACTTATCAGTGTATGTTTTGCGATTTTTTTCATATAACTCTTTATTTTTTTCATCAATGCTGCTAATTCCTTGTTCGATAGTCTCAACTTCTTTTTTAGCTAGGACTGGACTTAACCAAACATGCGGATCATAAGCATGCGTGTGTTCATGACCTTCTTCAGAATGCTCTTCATCAGTTTCATTGGACTCAAGCAACGGAATACCTTTGCTTGCTTCAATAACTTTTACTTTTTTTGTATCAATTCCCTTTAGAACATCTTTGACCCATGTTTCCATTTCATTTGAATTATAGATAAAAACATCCGCCTCCTGAATCTTGGCCATATCTTTGGCACTTGGCTCGTAATCATGAGGCTCAACACCTGCTTCAATTAGTAAATGGACATCTGCTTGGTCACCTACAACCTTTTTAGTGAAATCATACATTGGGTAAAAACTAGTAACAATTGATAACTCATTTTTATTTTTGGGTTTTTCTTTTTCATTTGTCTTTGAAGTACAACCCGCTAGTATTAATAAACCAACTAAAGCAATAACTATTTTTTTCATTTTCATATCCCCCGACTTTCTAATTCGTAATGATTACTCTTAACAGTACTAACAAATTGTAATAGATACGATTAAAAAAAGCAACTAAAAAAATAAAATAACTTCAAAAGTTTTTCAACTTCTAAAGTTATTTCTGTTTTTATTTACGTTTTTTTTTATTTCCAGAAGAAAAAGCATCTTTTACTTTATCAAAAAAACCTTCTTCTTGTTCAACCACCGCTTTACCGCCAGTTAACGTACCAAATTGGCGTAAAACCTCTTTTTGATCTTCTGATAGGTTTACAGGCGTTTCAACAACAACTGTAACATGTTGATCGCCATTTGTATTAGTACGTAATTTAGGTGCTCCTTTACCTCTTAAACGGAATGTAGTCCCCGTTTGAGTACCAGCAGGAATACGAAGTTTAACACGACCGTGAACTGTTGGAACTTCAATTTCATCACCTAATGCGGCCTGAACAATTGAAATTGTTTCTTTATAATAAATTTCAGAACCTTCACGTTCAAATATTGGGCTATCTTCGACCCTAAAAATAACATATAAATCGCCATAAGGACCACCGTTATAGCCAGCTTCACCTTGACCTGCTAAACGCATTTGTTGTCCATTTTCAACTCCAGCAGGCACATTTACTTTAACGGCATGTGATTTCATCATTCGACCAGAACCAGAACAAGTCCCACATTTCTCTTTAATCATCTTACCCGTACCTTGACATTCATCACACGTTTGACGACTCATCATCCGACCAAGTGGGGTTTGACGTTCAACATTAATTGTACCTGAACCATGACATTTCGTACACGTTTCCGGATGTGTTCCTGGTTTAGCTCCGCTACCATGACACGTTGAACACTCATCTTCACGATTAAAACGAATGTTTTTCTCTAAACCAAAAATTGCTTCATTAAAACTTAAATCTAACGTATATTGTAAATCTGCCCCTTGACGAGGTGCATTAGAAGCGTTTGAACGCCCTCCACCACCGCCTCCAAAGAAAGATTCAAATATATCTTCAAAACCACCAAAACCGCCGCCTCCAAAATCTTGGAAACCACCAAAACCGCCGCCTCCAGCACCGAAGTTTGGATCTGTACTAGAATGACCATATTGATCATACGCCGCACGCTTTTGAGGATCACTCAAAATTTCAAATGCCTCAGAAACTTCTTTAAATTTATCTTCTGCATCAGGCTCTTTATTAATATCGGGATGATATTTTTTTGATAACTTGCGGTAGGCTTTCTTAATTTCAACATCTGTTGCCGTTTTAGAAACGCCTAAGATTTCATAAAAATCTCTTTTTGCCATTGGACGTCATCCTCCATCTTTTTTGTTCCTTAAATATCTGTTAAATCATAACATAAAATCAGACCTTTAGGTACTACATTTACCATCTTTCAAGAAAGAAAAGCCAAAAGCACATTGCTTTGGCTTCTCTAATTTTAATGAAAAATGTTATTTATCATTGTCGTTGATTTCTTCAAAATCTGCATCGACAACATCGTCGCCACCTTCAGCTGCTTGTTCTGGATTTTCAGCTGCTTGTTGTTGCGCTGCTTGTTCATAAAGTTTAACCGTTAAGTTTTGAACGATTTCGCTTAACTCATCACGTTTTGTTTTCATTTCTTCAATGTTGTTTGCTTCAACAGCAGCTTTCAACTCATCACGAGCTGCTTCTGCTTTAGCTACTTCATCAGCATCGACTTTACCTTCTAATTCTTTCAATGTTTTATCCACTGAGAATAACAATGCATCAACATCATTACGTAAATCAACTTCTTCTTTACGAGCTTTATCAGCTTCCGCATTTGCTTCTGCATCTTTCATCATTTTATCAATTTCTTCATCTGTTAAACCTGAAGATGATTTGATTGTAATTGTTTGTTCTTTTTGTGTTCCTAAGTCTTTCGCACTTACGTTAACAATACCGTTTTTATCAATATCAAATGTTACTTCGATTTGAGGGATACCACGTGGTGCTGCTGGAATATCAGTTAATTGGAAACGACCTAATGTTTTATTATCTGATGCCATTGGACGTTCACCTTGCAATACATGAATATCTACAGCTGGTTGGTTGTCTGCTGCTGTTGAGAAGACTTGTGATTTACTTGTTGGGATAGTTGTGTTACGGTCAATTAATTTAGTAAAGACACTACCCATTGTTTCAATACCTAATGATAACGGTGTAACGTCAAGTAATACTACGTCCTTCACGTCACCTGAGATAACTCCACCTTGAATAGCAGCACCCATTGCTACCACTTCATCAGGGTTCACTGATTTATTAGGTTCTTTGTTTGTTTCTTTACGAACAGCTTCAACCACTGCAGGAATACGAGTTGATCCACCTACTAAGATTACTTCATCAATTTCTGAAGTACTTACGCCAGCATCTTTAATTGCTTGACGAACTGGTGTTTTAGTTCTTTCGACTAAATCAGCTGTTAATTCATCAAATTTAGCACGAGTTAACGTTACTTCTAAGTGAAGTGGTCCAGCTTCGCCAGCAGTAATAAATGGCAAGCTAATTTGTGTACTTGTTACACCAGATAAATCTTTTTTAGCTTTTTCAGCAGCATCTTTCAAGCGTTGAACAGCCATTTTATCTTTAGATAAATCAATGCCATTTTCTTTTTTAAATTCTTCTGCTAAGTAGTTAATGATTTTTTCATCAAAATCATCCCCACCTAAACTATTATCACCAGCTGTTGATAATACATCAAAAACGCCATCGCCTAATTCAAGGATTGACACGTCAAATGTACCACCACCAAGGTCAAATACTAAAACTTTTTCTTCTTTATCTGTTTTATCTAAACCATAAGCTAAAGCTGCTGCAGTTGGCTCGTTAACGATACGCTCAACTTCTAAGCCAGCTACTTTACCAGCGTCTTTTGTCGCTTGACGTTGTGCGTCATTAAAGTAAGCGGGAACAGTGATGACAGCTTTATCCACTTTTTCACCTAAATAGTCTTCAGCAAAACCTTTTAGATATTGTAAAACCATTGCTGAAATTTCTTGTGGTGTATATGATTTTCCTTCGATATCTACTTTATATCCAGACTCGCCCATGTAACGTTTAATAGAAGCAACTGTATTTGGATTCGTTACTGCTTGACGTTTAGCAACTTCACCAACTTGGATTTCTCCATTTTTAAAAGCAACAACTGATGGTGTCGTACGATTTCCTTCAGGGTTTGTAATAATTTTCGCTTCTCCGCCTTCTAATACTGATACTGCAGAGTTTGTTGTTCCTAAATCGATTCCAATAATTTTACTCATTATAAATCTCTCCTTATAATTTAAGTTTTAAATTTTAATTTTTATTGTGCTACTACAACCATTGTAGGTCTTAAGATCCGATCGTGCAATCGATAACCTTTTTGTAACACTTGAATAATTTCATCTGCTGTTTGATCGCCTTCAGCTGGCATTGTTTGAACTGCTTGATGTAGATTAGGATCAAAAATTTGGCCCTTCGCTTCGATTTCTTCTATGCCCACTTCTTTAAGTGCATGCAATAAACTTTCACGAACCATCTCAATTCCTTTACGCATATTATCCCCATGTTCATCCGTTGGTTCGATTGATAAAGCCCGGTCAAGATTATCCAATGCCGGTAATAAAGCTTTACCTAGATCTTGTGAACGATATTTGGCTGCTTCTTCACGTTCTTTCTTATTACGATTACGCATGTTAGCTAATTCAGCTTGCGCTCTTAAAAATTTATCTTCCATTTCATTTAAAGCTTTTTCTAATTCTTGAATTTTCTGATCTTGTTCAGTCAAGTCAGTCGCTGTTTCCTCAACAACTTGATCTGTTATTTCCTCATTTATTGCTTTTTCCTCTAGAACTTCTTCTTGTTTCGATTCTTCATTGTTCAAAATCAAACCTCTCCTTCCTAACTACTACTATTTGAATTACCTAGACTACGGTAATGTGATTCTAAATGTTCGGATAATTCATTTTTAAAGACATTAACCAATCCCGTCACCTTAGAATATGACATACTCGTGGGACCTAGTAAAGCAATAACACCATTTCCATGCTCGGAAACATCATAAGATGCTGTAATTAAACTTAAGTTTGATAAGAGTTTATTATTCATTTCATTACCAATTCTAATCTCAACTCCGGCTTCGCTAGGTACTATCAATTTACTCAATCGTTCAGTATCTGTAAATAAAGAATAGACAGATTTAAACTCAGAAATATCAGAAAAAATATCTGAATTCAATAAATTCATTCCACCACTTACATAAATTTGTTCATCAAACACTTGATGAAAAACATCTTCGAACAAAAGTAACATATGCGATGAATTAGTAAAATACCGTTGTAGAATCAAAGGGATTTCTGTTCTTAATTGATGATAAACCGTCAACAGGCTTTTTCCTATCAAGCGATCATTAATGATATTTATCATTTTTTCAATGTCACTTGATGAAACTTCTTCAGGAACAGTAAAAACCTGACTTTTAACATATCCTTTATCTGTCACAATCACAGCAATTAACTGATGACTATTCAGAGGGATAATTTTAAAACTTGTTAACTTTCTTTCTTTAACCTCTGGTCCAAGAGAAAAAGCAGTATAGTTTGTTAAATCAGATAAAATTTTAGCAGATACTTCGATAATTTCATTTGTGGCACTATACTTTCGATTAAACGATTGACGTATTCGATCAATTTCATTTAATGAAACATGTGATGGTTTCATTAAATGGTCAATATAAAATCGATAGCCTTCTGCTGAGGGGACACGTCCTGATGAAGAATGCACTTTTTGAATTAACTCTAACTCTTCCAATTTTACTAAATCGTTCCTAATTGTTGCTGAGCTAGCTTTAATCCCGCCATTCATTAACGTATTTGATCCAACCGGAACACCCGTTTCTGTGTATAGATGAACCAATAAACTAAAAATATTCAGTTGTCTTTCACTGAGCATCTCTATCACCTTCTCTTTAGCACTCTTTTAAAGCAAGTGCTAACTACAGTTAATAATATACCAACTATTAAATCACATGTCAATGAAAAACCTTCTTTTTTTAGCACTCGACTGAACTAACTGCTAAAAACGATTGTAAACCATTGGTATATCAACATTTAGTAAGACATGCTCGCTCTTTTATTTTTTAATTTTTTATTAAAGCTTCTTTTTAGTAAAAAATCGTCAAGACTAAGTCAGATCCTAGTCTTAACGAAATTTATTTTAAGTTGATAATAAAAACTTTTCAAAAACTTCATTTCCAAGTATCAGCCCTTTATCAGACAAAGAAACAAAGTCATCTTCTTTTTTCATCAACTCTTTTGCAATCATTTCTTGAGTAATTTTTCCATAGACATCATCATAGCGACAACCAAACTTTTGCTCGAAATGAGAAAGTGACACACCTTTTAATTTTCTTAGCCCTAAAAACATCTCTTCTTCCATTCGATTTTCTAATGTTAAATCTTCAACCTGAATAACCGGACGCTTATTTTGACGCAATGGTTCTAGATAATGTTGAATCGGTCCATGATTTTTATAGCGAATATTTCCAAGATAGCCACTTGCTCCAGCACCCAATCCATAATAATGCTCATTATTCCAATAAACTAGATTGTGTTGACTCTCATAACCTGGTAACGCAAAATTACTAATTTCATACTGATAGCGACCTGCTTGTTCCATCTTTTTAATGGCTAACTCAAACATATCACCTTCCACGTCAATGCCAGGCAAATGCAACCGCCCCTGACGAGCCCAATTATAAAACATTGTTTTATTTTCTAAAATCAATGAATACATTGAGTAGTGAGGTAAATCTAAAGCAATCGCTTTAGTTAGAGTATCCTCAAAACTTTCGATTGTCTGATTAGGCAAAGCATAAATTAAATCGACACTAACGTTTCTAAAATCCGCTTGTTCAAAAATTTTCATCGTATCAAACACATCTTGCGCTGTATGTTTTCGACCAATTTTTTTCAATAGTCGATCATCAAAAGTTTGAACCCCCATGGACACACGATTAACACCATGGTCTTGTAAAACTTTTAATTTATCTAGCGTTAAATCTCCAGGATTTGCCTCTACTGTAAATTCATCTTGATCATCAAAAGGCAAATAACGACGAACTCCTTCTAGCAGACGATCCAATTGTTTTGCAGACAAAGAAGTCGGTGTTCCACCTCCAATATAAATAGTTTCTGTTTTATTTGAAGGATAAACTTCTTTCGTTAATTTTATTTCTTTAATCAGAGCCTCAATATATTCGTCTACAGGTTGCCCTTCAATAAAAACCTTATTAAAATCACAATAAAAACAAATGTGCTCACAAAAAGGAATATGAATATATGCTGATGTCATTTTATTCTCCTAACTGGTTAAAATAACCTTCAGTATCTTGTTGATCCTGTTTTAATTGTTCAACTAGTCCTTCTACGCCATCGAATTTTAATTCATTACGAATAAAGTGATACCAAGCAACAGAAACATGTTCTCCATAAATATCTTGATCAAAATCTAAGATATTAACTTCAATTGTCATTGGTCGGTCAGCTTCAAAGGTAATATTATAACCGATTTGCGCCATACCAAGATGCCACTTGTTAGCCACTTTTATTTTGACTGCATAGACACCGCCTCGGGGTAATAACGAATTTGCATGGGGAGCAACATTAGCCGTTGGAAAACCCAAGGTACGTCCCCGTTTATCTCCATGGACAACCAAACCGCTAATCTGATAAGGATAGCCAAGACAAAGATTTGCTTCTTCCATATTTCCTTGTGCCATCAATTCACGAATTCGAGTTGAACTTATTTTTTCGACCTTATCAACTTCCTTCGGGACCTCGACAATTTCAAATCGTCCTTTAGCGTAATCAGGTAAGGTTGCCATATTCGCTACCTCTCTTTTACCATAGGTGTAATCAAATCCTGCGACGGCAATTTTCACATGTAACTCCACTAAATACTGATCAACAAATGCTTGAGGAGAAAGATTGGCAAATGACGATGTAAATTCAATCACATATAAATAATCCACTCCCAAATGCTCCATTTGCTTTTTCTTTTGATCAATTGTTGTCAGATAGCGCAATGATTGAACGGCATTTTTTTTAAAAACAACAGAAGGGTGATGATTAAATGTCATGACCGCTAATTTTAACCCTCTAGCATCTGCCGTTTTTTTTGCTGTTTTAATCACTTTTTGATGCCCTCGATGAACACCATCAAAAAATCCTAAAGCCATCACCACTTCCTCTGTCGGAATTTGATTTTTTCGGTAGGGATGGTGGATCTGAATTGTTTGCATATTAAACACTCCTAATCATTTCGAAAAACTTTTACTGGTTTTAACATTCCTTTTTTAGTCGGATGGAGACCATAAATTGAAATCGCCTGTTCACCATAAACTAAAAGAAGCGGCCATTCCTTTGACGTTGTTCCGAAATAACTCTCTGGAACAACCAACCCATTTTTGATCTCTTGATATTGGTTATCGGATAACTCTAAGCTTTGAAACGAACGAACCCCATATTCTAAAGGAAAAAAATGCTTTTCTGCATCATTCTCTTCCATTGATTTGCGTAGTGTTTCAATCGTTACGGCCTCGGCGACTGAAAAGCCACCACTTTTAAGACGTGTCAAATCAGACATATGTGCTGCGACGCCCAAAGCTTTACCGGTATCAACCGCTAATGTCCGAACATACGTCCCTTTGCCACAAGTTACTTCAAATCGCCAGGTTTGTGTTTTATTTTCTGGATGATACACTACATCACTTGTTCGACGATAATCTTTGATTTGCGCAACACGAATTGGACGTTCAACTTCTTCGCCCGCTCTCGCATAATCATACAAACGACGGCCATTAACTTTAACTGCAGAATACATCGGGGGTTGTTGCTTTATCTCACCCATAAAAGACGCCATAGCCGCATCAATTTCTTCCGCTAAAAAAGGCTGATCAATGAACGTTGTTTCAACAACAGCTCCCGATTTATCTTCGGTTTCAGTAGAAAAACCCAACGTGATTTCTCCTTGATAAACTTTATCTGAATCTTGTAAGTATTCAACAACTTTTGTCGCACGCCCAACACAAATAGGAAGAACTCCATCAACATCTGGATCCAAAGTTCCACTGTGCCCGACTTTTCTTGTTTGCAAAATTTTTCTTAGCTGAAAAACACAATCATGGCTTGTCATACCACGCGGTTTCCATAAGGGAATAATTCCTTCCATATCAACTTCTCCTAATCTAAAATATCTTTAACATTATAACATAGTTAAGAGATGACGTAAGCTTTTATCACCTGATAAAATTAAATGCCATTTCTTTTTTATCAACTATTGAACAAATAAAAATGAGCAATCTAGCGATTTGATTGCTCATTCTTATCAGCTTTAATACAACAGTTCTAAACTACTCTAAGTTCCAACCCCATTGCTCACGCATTTCATCCATAATTTCAATTACTTTTAATGTCGTTTCTCTCACATCTTGCCCTTCAATTTCACCTGAAATATAGGCATTCATTCGTTCTAATTCATAATTGAATAGTTCACGATGTGATCCTACGTTCAACTTTTCTTTTTCACCTGTATTATAAATCACGGTGCCTTCCTCAGCACGTGGAAACTCTTCAATCGTTAAATAGCCTTCATCTCCAGATAGAATGATTTGCTTAGGCATTCTTCCTCTGAAAGAAAAAGAAACACTTGCTAATACTTGCTCTTCATTCGTTAATAAAGTTAATGATTTTTCATCCACGCCAGTATCAGCCATAATTACTTTTGTTGCTAGTAGTTCGGTTTGCTGTCCTAATATAAAAACTGCTGCAGATAATGCATAGGTCCCAATATCAAATAAAGCTCCGCCTCCTTTTGCTAGTGAGAAAAAACGATTTTCTGGATCATATTCTTTGCAACTACCAAACGTTATATTAAGTCCACTCATTTTACCAAGCTTTTTAGAATGAATTAATTTTTCAACTTCTCGATATAAAGGCATATAAAAAAGACTCATCGCTTCAAGTAATACTAAATCCCTATCTTTCGCTAAACTAAATAATTCGCGAGCTTCACTCCCTTGCAAGACCATGACTTTCTCACATAATACATGCTTATTCGCCAAAAGTGCCTCTTTGATATAAGTATAATGAGTTTGATTAGGTGAACCAATGTAAATCATATCTAAATCCTCTAAGAGAAAGTCATTATAACGACTAAATTTTTTATCAATTGCATACTCTTCTGCAAAACGAGAAAGTGAAACGGGATTCGGATTAAAAACTGCTTTTACATCGTATTGAGTACGATCAATCATTTTTAAAAATTCATGGGCAATCGAGCCAGTCCCAACCACACCTATTGTTTTAACCATTTTATCAAATCCTTCCTAGTTACCTACTTTCATTCTAGCATAACCCAGAGCATAAAAAAAACCTAGACTTTCAAAAAGTCTAGGTTACTTTTAATCTTGTTTATTCAATTTATTAATTAATTCATCAATGTGATTACCATAAGCAACCGATTGATCTACCTCAAAGGCAATCTCAGGAGTTTTATAAATTTGTAAACGTTGGCCTAATTCTCGACGAATCAACCCCGTTGCTTTTTCAAGCCCTTTTTGAACTTTCTCCTTTTCAGAAGCTTTTTCAGCTAACGAACTATAATAAATTGTTGCTTGCTGCAAATCACCTGTAACACTTACTTCAGTAATAGTTACATTTTCTATTCGAGGATCGCGAACTTTCTTTTGTAAAATATCGTTCACTTCACGCATGATTTCTTGTGCGACACGACGATTACGATAGTTAGCCATTGATTTGCCCTCCTAAAAATTTATTTTGGTTTAATTTCTTCCATGATGAATCCTTCGATAACATCATCCACTTTTACATCATTGAAGTTCTCAATTGTTACACCACATTCAAAACCTAGTTTCACTTCTTTAGCATCATCTTTAAAGCGTTTCAAACTAGCTAAATCGCCTTCGAAAATCACGATACCATCACGAATTAAACGAATACCGCTATCTCGACGAATATAACCTTCCGTTACATAACAACCAGCAATCGTTCCAACTTTAGAAACCTTATAAGTTTCACGAACTTGCATTTGACCTGTGATTTTTTCAACAAATTCAGGATCTAACATCCCTTTCATTGCTGTTTCAATCTCTTCAATTACTTTATAAATAATACGATGTAAACGAATATCTACTTTTTCTTGATCGGCTTGGACACGAGCTTGTGGAGTTGGTCGAACGTTAAATCCAACAATAATTGCATTACTTGCTGAAGCTAATGTAATATCACTCTCGTTAATTGCTCCTACAGCTGAATGGACGATTTTAACTCGAACACCCTCAACATCAATCTTATTTAAACTTGCTGCTAACGCTTCAGCAGTTCCTTGAACATCTGCTTTGATAATCACGTTAACTTCTTTGATTTCACCATCTTTCAAGCTTTCAAATAGGTTATCCAAAGTAACACGACTATTCACAGTACGATGTTCCATTAAAGCACGTTTTGCACGTTCTTCTCCGGCTGCACGAGCTGTTTTTTCATCATCAAAGGTTACAAAACGATCACCCGCTTGAGGAACATCATTTAAACCAGTGATTTCAACTGGTGTTGCAGGCCCCGCTGTTTTATCACGGCGACCAATATCGTTTGTCATCACACGAACACGTCCGTGCGTATTACCAACAACAATTGGATCACCAATTTTTAAAGTTCCTTGTTGAACTAATAAAGTAACAATCGGTCCTTTACTCTTATCAAGACGTGCTTCAATAACACTACCAATTGCACGCTGTTCTGGATTCGCTTGATAGTCTTCAACTTCAGCAACTAGTAAAATCATCTCTAATAGTTCTTCAATATTATCGCCAAATTTAGCAGAGATAGGTACAAAAATAGTATCGCCACCCCAAGCTTCTGGGATCAAGCCATGTTCACTTAATTCTTGCATGACACGATCAGCATTCGCTGCTGGTTTATCAATTTTATTGACTGCAACAATAATTGGAACTCCTGCTGCTTTAGCATGATTGATCGCTTCAACCGTTTGAGGCATTACACCATCATCAGCTGCAACGACTAAAATAGTAATATCTGTAATACTTGCGCCACGAGCACGCATACTTGTAAATGCCGCATGTCCTGGAGTATCAAGGAAAGTAATTGGTTTTCCTTGGACTTCAATTTGATACGCTCCAATATGTTGCGTAATTCCACCCGCTTCACCCAATGTCACACGTGCATCACGTAATGTATCTAAAAGTGTTGTTTTACCATGGTCAACGTGCCCCATAATAGTAACAACCGGTGGTCGAGAAACTAATTTATCCTCATCGATGGCCTCAACTTCAAAGAATTTATCAATATCAGCTACATCTTCTTGAATTTTTTCTTGAGCTTCCATTCCATAATCAGTCGCTAATAATTCAATTGTATCTTTATCAAGCGCTTGATTTTGGTTAACCATAACACCTAACATAAATAATTTTTTAATAATTTCTGCTGGTTCACGATAAATTTTCTTAGCAATATCTGCTACATTCATACCTTCAGTATAGATTAACACTTCTGGCAATTCTTTAAATTTACGTGGTGGTACTGCCGGTTTTGTTGATGGGTTATATTTACCCTTACGTCCTCGGTGATTACGATTATTTCGTTTGTTATAACGATTGTTAGGTTGATTTCCTTGTGGACGATTTTTACTGCCTTTAGCCGGTTGATTATTTGATTGTTGACCCGTTTTAGCACCCTGAGCACTATTTGTTGTCCCTTGAGTCGGTTTTGTATTCGACTGAGTTGTCGGTTTTTGCGTACTTTTTACTGGTGGTGTGTTTTTAGTCCCTTGGTTATTTTTTTGCGTTTGGTTTGTTTTCGCACCTTGCGTTTTTTTATTATCTGATTGAGTGCGATTATTTGGATTCTGTTTATTCACATGAACATCCTTACTTTGTTTTGTATTTTCTGATTTTTGGCTAGAATGACCTTGCTTAGTAGTAGGCTTGTTGTCTTTTTTTGGCATGATTTTTTTTTCAGGTGACGCCTTATCTACTAATTGTTTACGAATTTTCACTTCATCATTAGGTGAAACAGTACTCATATGGTTTTTGACATCAATTCCTATGGTATGAGCTTTTTCAACTAAATCTTTACTAGTAACATCTAATTCTTTCGCTAATTCGTACACGCGTTTTTTACTCATGCAATCACCATCCTATTCTTTTTATTTATTCTTTCATTAGTTCACTCATCTTTCGAGAAAATCCTCTATCTTTTATTCCAACGATACCTCGTTTTTTTCCTATCGCATGACCTAACTCAGCCTGCGTACAAAAGGATAAGAGTGGCGTATCATATGAATGACATTTATCATTCATTTTTTTTGTAGTATTTTGACTCAGATCATTACCTATAATGACCAAATTAAGTTCTCCTGCACGAACAGCTTGCAGGGTTGTTTCTTCTCCAGAAACTAGTTTTCCTGCTCTCATAGCTAATCCAAGCAGATTTAAAACTTTTTGTTGATTATTCATTCGCAAATAGCTCTCTTCTGGCTTTTTGATGTTTTACATAGCCTAGTAATTCTTCATAAAACTCATCTGATAATTTTACATTTAATAAACGATCTAGGATCTGCTTATCCCAACTAGACTGCACAACATCTGGTTCCATAGATAGATACGCTCCCCTACCTGGCATTTTACCACTCGGATCAATAGAAACCTCGCCTTCTTTAGAACGAACGATGCGTATCATTTCTTTTTTAGGTTTCATTTCATTAGAAACGACACATTTACGCATTGGGATTTTTCTTTTTTTCATCTATCTCGCCCCCATAGTTTACTTAGTCGTCTTTTTCAACCGCTTCTTCTTCAACTGTTGCTTCTTCTAATACTTCTTCGACTGCACTTTCAGCTAGTTCTTCGACTGTCTCCACGGCTTCATCCAATTCTTCAACAGCCTCTTCAACAGTTTCAAAAATATTAGCTAATTCAATATCAGCAATCTCATTGGCTAATTCTTCAGCTTCTACTGCTTTTTCCGCTATTTTTTCGGCCATTTTAAGCGCTTGTTCTTCTTTAATTGCTTTTTGTTCAGCTAATATTTCTTCAAACTCTGATTCAGGTTTAATATCAATTTTATAGTTTGTTAACCGTGCCGCTAAACGGGCATTTTGCCCTCTTTTACCAATTGCTAGAGATAATTGGAAGTCCGGTACAATAACGGTACAAGAGCGTTGAATCTCATCAAACATAACCTCAACTACTTGAGCAGGATTCAAAGCATTAGCAATAAAGACTGCCGGATCAGCATTCCATTCGACAATGTCCATATTTTCACCCTTAAGTTCATTAACAATCGCTTGAACTCGTTGTCCTTTAGGTCCCACACACGTTCCAACTGGATCGATATCAGGGTTTTCTGATTTCACCGCAACTTTTGAACGATCACCAGCTTCACGAGCGATACTTACGATTTCTACTTCACCATTATATACTTCTGGTATTTCTTGTTCAAACAAGCGTTTAAGCAAGTCTGGGTGACTTCGACTAACATAAACTTGAGGTCCTTTTGAAGTATTTTCAACTTTGTAGATATAAACTTTTATTCGATCATGAGGTTGGTAAATTTCATTTGGAATTTGATCTTGTTTCGATAATACCGCCTCAAGTTTACCTAAATTAACATAAATATATCGTTTATCTTGTCTTTCAACAATGCCTTGCATGATATCATTTTCATAAGCACTAAACTCATTATAAATAATAGAACGTTCTGCTTCACGGACACGTTGTAGAATGACTTGTTTTGCTGTTTGTGCAGCAATTCGACCAAAATCTTTAGGTGTTACTTCAAAGTGAATCATATCACCTATTTCATAAGCCGGATTGATGGTTAGAGCTTCTTTTAAACTCACTTCAAGTTGAGAGTCCATCACCTCTTCAGTTACTTCTTTAACTGAATAGATATGAACATCCCCCTTTTTTTCATCAAATTTAATTTCAACATTTTGTGCTTGTCCATAATGCTTCTTATAAGCAGAAACTAAGGCTGCATCAAGAGCTTCTATGACAATCTCTTTCGAAATTCCTTTTTCTTTTTCTAGAGCATCTAGTGCGCCCAACATATCTTTGTTCATCTTCTAACTTTACCTCCAGTTTAAAATTTAATTGCTAAGCGAGCTTTTGCAATGTTTTTTCGATCAAAAATAATCTCTTTTTGTTGTGTTTTAATCGTCACAGTCAATGTTAAATGATCCGCATCTAATGCTTTTAAGTAACCTTGATACTGTTTTTCACCTTCAACTGATTGATAAAGCGAAACATTAATATATTCATTTAACGCATTTTCATAATCGCTTTCTTTTTTTAAAGGTCGTTCTGCCCCAGGAGATGAAACTTCTAAAAAATACGCATGAGGAATCGGGTCAGGATTGATGGTGTCTAACTTTTCACCCACTTTTTCACTAATAAGAGCACACTCATTGATATCGATACCTCCATCTTTATCAATAAAAACTCTTAAAAACCAATTTTTTCCCTCTTTGACATACTCGATATCTACTAATTCAAAAGAATAGTGATTCGTAATGGGTTGAACTAAACCTGTTACAACCTCCACAACATTTGCCAAGCGTTTTCGCCTCCTTTAATTATCTATCAAAATTCATCAAAAAGAGTGAGCGTCAAACGCTCACTCTTTTCCGGTTATCTAATACTTTTAAATTGTATCACATTTCGACTTGCTTTTCAATTATCTTAGTTATTTTAGTCAAAGGAATCCTTTTGACTTTTAAAATTATCCATGTTAGTCTGTATTTATTACAAAAAACGGAGGGATCATCCATTGATTTTATAAACCAATTCAAACAAATAATAAATGCAATATTAACAACTCTAGCCATTAGAGGTACGAATCTGCATTTTTTAGAATTGGTCAAATTAATAAAATCAAAATAGCCTTTTTATTGATTCTTATTATATATTTTCAAGACCGATTCTTAAAACAGAATCGGTCTTTTTGAGTTGTTTTAAACAAAGAAAGGTGAACTTAAAAATGAGTATTATAAAAATTGATCACTTAACATTTACACACGACGGCTCAACTGAACCTCTTTTTCAAGATGTTTCTTTAAACCTAGATGCTAATTGGAAATTAGGTTTAGTGGGTCGTAACGGACGAGGAAAAACAACGTTCCTATCCCTTCTACAAAAAAAACATGAGTTTAGTGGAACTATAGAAACACAACTTCCCTTTTCTTATTTTCCACAGCATGTTGAAAATATAGATAGTTTAACCTATCTCTTAATCGATGAATTAACAACAGTCGATCAATGGCAAGTTGAAAGAGAATTAACTTTACTTGGAACTTCTTTGGACTGTCTATGGCGTCCTTTTAGTTCGCTTTCAGGCGGTGAACAAACCAAAGTTTTATTAGCTTTGCAATTTGCCAATCCTGACTGTTTTCCTCTCATCGATGAACCCACAAACCATCTAGATCATAAAGGACGCCAACAAGTGGCTTCTTATTTACAAAATAAAAAACAAGGATTTATCGTCATTAGTCATGATCAACATTTTATTGACCAAACAGTCGATCATATTCTTGCCCTTGATAAAGCGAAAATAGTACTTTACCAAGGAAATTATGCTACTTTTCTAGAACAAAAGGAAATTGAAGATCTTACAGAAGAACAAGAAAACGAAAAACTAAAAAAAGAAATTGATCGTTTAAAGCAAACCGCGCGTAAAAAAGCTGAATGGGCTGGAAATCGTGAGAAAGACAAGTACGGAGACTCAAAAGTAAAAAATAGTGGTGCGGTTGGCGATACCGGATTTATTGGTGCTAGAGCAGCACGTGTCATGAAAAAATCAAAACAATTAAACGAACGAATGAATCAACAAATTAGTGACAAAGAAAAATTATTAAAAAATCAAGAAACAATCAGCCCTTTAACTATGAATGTCATAACTGATAATCATCCAATTGTCTTAACTCTTGAAAATGTCACACTATCTTATGATGGAGTTCCTTTATTTAAGCCAATTTCATTCCAGTTGAATCGCGGAGATCGAGTCGCCATTACTGGTGAAAATGGGATTGGAAAATCATCCTTAATCGATGCGATTAAAGGAAGTTTTGAGGGGACTATCTCTGGTGAAATTATAGTTTATTCTCAAAAAAAGTGGAGCTTTCTACAACAAAAGTTTGAAACATTAAACCACGGGAGCCTCCAAGACTTTTGTGAAACTCATCAATTAAGTTTAGAAGATTGTTTAAACAATTTGAGAAAACTCGGAATTGAACGACATGTTTTTGAGCAACCAATTGAAAATATGAGCATGGGACAACAAAAGAAAGTCGAACTTGTTAAATCGCTAATTACTCCCAGTCATTTTTATATTTGGGATGAGCCTTTAAACTATCTTGACCTTTATAACCACGAGCAAATCATGACTACTATTTTAAACGATGCTCCTACTCTTTTATTTATTGAACATGACCAAACTTTCATTGAACAAGTCGCAACAAAGACAATCGAATTATTACCTTATCAATAAAAAAAGCCGCCTCCCAAAACTTAAGGGAGACGGCTCTTTTTTATTGATTTTTTATTGCTTTTCTTTGGAAAAATTTAACCACTTCAACAATTGGAATGATTGAGAATGACGCCCCCAAAACAATTGCCCATTGGTGCATATCTAAATGCGCCACACGAAAGACGTCATTAAATCCTGGTATCACAATTGTTATTGCTAGTAACGTAAAGGATAATAGAATAGCATAATTAAAAATTTTATTTCTAAAAGCACCTACAGTAAAGAGTGAGTCGTGAACTGATTTTACATTAAAAGCGTGGAATAATTGAATCAATCCCAACGTCGCATAAGACATCGTTAGTGCATCTGCGTGAATCGCTAGGTTATCTCCTACATGAACAGGGTTAACAATAGCCAAATAATAAACACCTAATGTGATCGCTGCTTCTAAAACACCTTGATAAATGATACTACTAAAAACCCCTCCAGAGAATAAATCTGAATCACGTCCTCTAGGTTTTTGCTTCATTACATTTTTCTCGGCAAGTTCTAAACCTAGCGCAATCGCTGGGAATGTATCGGTCACGACGTTAATCCATAACAAATGAACGGGTAGTAACGTATCCCAACCCATTAGTGTTGCAATAAATAAAGTTAAAACTTCACCTAAGTTAGCAGCTAATAAATATTGAACTGTTTTTTGAATGTTAGAAAATACTTTACGGCCTTCTTCAACAGCAACAATAATCGTTGAAAAATTATCATCGGCAAGTACCATATCACTCGCACCTTTAGATACTTCTGTCCCGGTAATCCCCATACCAATTCCAATATCCGCTTGTTTTAGTGCAGGAGCATCATTAACACCATCACCCGTCATTGCGACTACCTTATTATCTTTTTGCCAAGCTTTGACAATTCTTACCTTGTGTTCAGGTGAAACACGAGCATAAACAGAATAGTTTTCAATATTCGCAGATAACTGTTCATCCGACATTTCATTCAGCTCACTACCAGTAATTACTGCAGCATGCTCATTCTCTGTAATAATCCCTAAACGAATGGCAATTGCTTCAGCCGTATCACGATGATCACCAGTAATCATAACCGGGCGAATACCAGCTTCTTTCGCTACTCGAACAGCCTCTTTCGCTTCCGCACGCTCTGGATCAATCATTCCTACTAAACCAGCAAAAACTAAATCATTTTCTAAAACATCTGGCGTTAATTCGTTTGGTAATTCAGGAACAATCTTGTAAGCCATCGCTAAAACACGTAACGCTTGCTTAGCTAATTGTGTATTCATTGCTAAAATCAATTGCAACTCTTCATCTGTCATTGTTACGACACCCTCGGGCATCTCAAATTGAGCACAACGTTTCAATAAAACATCTGGTGCCCCTTTTACAGCAACAAGATATTGTCCATCTGCTAATTCATGAACCGTCGTCATTAACTTACGATCTGAATCAAAAGGTAATTCACCAACACGAGGCTCTAAAGTTAGGCTTTCTTTCAAATCAAAGCCAACATCTAAACCAAATTTAACCAGTGCTGTTTCTGTCGGATCACCAATTAATGTTCCATCGTTAGCAAACTTACTATCATTACAGTAGTTCATAATTTTCAACGTACGATCACTCAATGGTAAATTTTGAAATTCTTCAAACAACTCATTTTTCGTATAAATCGCTTCGACAGTCATTTTATTTAATGTTAATGTCCCTGTTTTATCAGAACAAATAATATCAGTACTTCCCAACGTTTCAACTGCTGGTAGTTTTCTAACTAACGCATTTCTTTTCGCCATTTTCTGTGTACCAAGTGCTAAAATAATCGTCACAATCGCTGGCAACCCTTCTGGAATAGCCGCAACTGCTAATGAAACAGAGGTTAATAACATTTCAATCCACGTATGTCCTCCACGCAACATACCAACAGCAAACATAATGACACAAATTACAATAATTGCTAAAGATAAAATTTTACCTAACTTATTTAAATTTTCTTTTAACGGCGTATTTGTTTCATCGGCTTGAGCTAACATATTTGCTATTTTCCCGACTTCCGTTGACATCCCTGTGCCAACAACAACACCCGCACCACGACCATATGTGACATTACTGTTCATAAAACACATATTGATTCGATCGCCAATACCAGTATCTGTTTCAGTTAGAGTGGTTAATTCTTTCTCAACAGGAACAGATTCTCCTGTCAATGCTGCTTCTTCGATTTTTAATGAGGCAACCTCAATTAAACGTAAATCAGCTGGTACTACGTCTCCAGCTTCAAGTAGCACAATATCGCCTGGCACTAAATCAGTACTTTTTACAGTCTCCGTCATTCCATCACGACGAACATGTGCATTTGGCGTTGACATATCTTTCAATGCTTCAATGGCTTCTTCAGCTTTTGCTTCTTGCACAACCCCAAAAACAGCCATAATAAAAACAACCACCACAATCATAATGGCCTCAATTGAATCACCCATAAAAAATGAAATAATAGCAGCAATTAACAGAATGACAATCATGACATCTTTAAATTGATCTAAAAATTTGCTAAGTAATGTTTTTTTCTGCCCCTCATCTAGTTGATTGTGACCATATTTTTCTAACCTTTGACCGACTTCTTCGCTAGATAACCCTTTGTCTGTAGTTTCTAACTCCGCAAGAATTGTATCTTCCGAATCAAGATAATACAAACGTCCTTGTTCTTTCTTCTGTTGTTCCATCTATCTTCCTCCTTAATTCTTTATCGCCAGTCAAAAAGAAAAAAGACTTATACTTACCTTTTCGCAAGGCAAGCATAAGTCTCACTATTTAAGACAACACCATAATAAGAAAAATCAGAGTTGTTGATGTTGTCACAGTATTGAAACTGCTAGTTACTCCCTTACGACATGTTCGATAAAAGTAGTATAACACACATTACAAATAAATTATACTTTACCTTAAGTCTTTCTCAGAATAGACCACTCATTACCAACCTCATGCTCCATACCTTGAACAAACCTTTTTTTTACTAAAGGATAATCCTCTGTTAAACGTGCTACAAATCTTTTGGTTTCTTCGCGTTTCGTCTTTTTATCAACGGGACACGGATTAGCAATGACTGGTAGTTGGTGGTAATCCACCCAACGAATAATCTCTTTTTCCTCTAAATAAAGCATGGGACGAATAATATGAAGCTCGGCCTCTGATAAAAAGCTGATAGGTTCGAAACTCTCTAAAAGACCGTGATAGAAAAAATTCATAAAATAGGTTTCAAGAGCGTCATCTAAATGATGGCCTAACGCTACCTTAGAACACCCCAACTCTTTACCACGTTTATATAGTATTCCTCGACGTAGTTTAGCACAAAGAGAGCAAGGATTTTTTTCTTTTTTTATATCAAAAACGACCTTAGCTATCTTGGTGGGTACAATTTCTAATTCATAACCTCGTTGCTCGACAAACTCTTTCATTGGCGTTAAATCCATTCCAAATCCCATATCTAAAGTAATCGGTACGATTTCAAATGGATAACCTAAACGTTCTTGCTTCGACAAAGTATCGAGAAATGTAAACAAACTAATACTATCTTTGCCACCACTCATCCCAACAGCCACCTTATCATGAGGTAAAATCATCTCATAATTTAAAATGGCACGACGAACGGGGTTATAATAATTTTTATTTTCTTGGTTTTTAAAGCTCATTGTTCTTCCTCTTCTCACTCAAATAAAGCTTGGCTATATTTTTCACCAGAAACCATATCATATTGAATCAAAGCATATTCACGAAAGATTTCTTCATCATGAGAAGATAACTTCATTTTTGAAGACCAATTCTTATTGATATAATAACTTTCTTTTTCAAATGCTGGTAAAATCGGTCGCAAAGTTTGTAATAACTCATTAAATCCTGTTGTTTTAACTCCCTCTTGTTCACTAACCAAGGCTGGAAAATAAACTGGACTCACTATTGGAACCTGTTGTTTTTGAAGACCTGTTGTTGCTAAAACAAAGTATTCTGTTAAATGCATTGTCTGTTGAGAATTTTGTTTAAGAATACTATCTGGATAAATTGATGGCAAATGATCGCCCCAAAACACTAAAATGCTAGGTCGCTCCAACTTCCCTAACTCGTTGGTGAACTGTTTCAGAGCATCTGAAGTGTAAGCCAAATCTTGCGCATAATTAACAAGGCTAGCTTCATTTTCATTTAAATTAACAGCATAGTCTGTTTCTGCGTACTTAAGATTATAAGGCATATGCGTTTGCATCGTCACCAAATGAACAAATTGAGGCTTCTTAGGATTATCTAAAATATCAAGGACTTCATTGAATGCCGATTCATCTGAGATAAAACCACCATCTGACAGGGCATCTTGGTATTTCATCGTATCTTCTGATAGAAATTTATCAAAGCCTAAAACGTCATAAACTTGATTACGTTTGTACATCGAAGTGTTATATGGATGTATCGCGGTTGAATAATAACCTTGTTCAGCTAATTGTGACACAAGCGAAGGAAATTTTTTCTTTTTAGGCAACAACATTGTATAAGGCGTTGAAAGTTGTGGATTAAAACGCTCCATCGAAAAGCCTGTTAAAGCTTCGAATTCAATGTTAGCTGTGCCACCACCGTACCCTTGCGAAAGCATTTGTCCTTTTATCTGACTTTTGTTCGCAACATCCCAATAATCTTTTAATGGGTCCGGCTTGACTTCAACTCCTTTTAATTGATTCGAATTAGAAAAGCTTTCAGACATTACGTAAATCACATTCGGTTGTTCTGTCAGTTTTTTACTTTTGTTTTTTTCACTCGCTACTTTGTTGTATTTTTTAACAATTTTTTCAATTTCTTCTTTAGAGTAATCTTTAGGTTCATCCATCGGGTCGACCGGCAGATTATAAAGAAAACCGCCGACAAAACCAACATTATAGTAATTCATTTTTTGGCTATACGGAATCCACTTTGCAGTGCGTGTATAAGCTTTTTTTAAAAGATTACCCGGTTGATTAAAATGTCCAATGTAAAATAATGCGATGCCAGATAAAACGAACATGCTAATGCGCGCTATTTGTTTATTCCGACTTAACTTTCTCGATTGATAGATTGAATAAACCAGCAACGAGATAACAAATACGACGACCAAGAGAAAAATAACCATATAAGCTAAGCCCATAATATCTTTAAACATTTTAAATTCAGTTAACATTTTAAAATCTTCTGGATAAACAGGTTCGATTCTTAAGCTCATTTTATAATAATTAACAATCGCTAAAATAGTCGTACTAATTAAATACAATAAATTACCCCAAAAATAAGAACCCGAAACAGTAATAAAAATAATGTCAATCAAAAGTAAAACGCACGTTCCTAGTAAAAATTTTTCTGTATGCCAACTAGTCGCAAATTTAAAAACTAATTCAAAGGAATAGTTATTTTGACTCAATTGGAGATGAAGATGGCTAACTAACACAGTAACTAACGTTAACAAGCTCCAAATTAAAGTATGATAATTCTTTTTATTTTTTTTAAAACGATCGACTCTCATAATAAATTAGTTACCTTTGCCCTGTTTCCAAAATTTTGTATACATCGAAATCGGCAACTGACGTTTGTGCTCTGTAATATCATACCAACCTTCGATTGTTTGGCGGTCTTCTTCACTAACTTCTCTACCTTCTAAATAATCATCGATTGCTTCATACTTTACACCTAAAGCTGTTTCATCAGCTATCATTGGCCGATCTTCTTCTAAATCAGCGGTTGGTACTTTTAAATACAAAGAGGAATCAGCGCCTAAATACGCCAAAACTTGACGTCCTTGACGTTTATTTAAACCGAATAAAGGTAATAAATCAGCCGCTCCATCACCAAACTTGGTATAAAAACCTGTTAAATTTTCTGCTGCATGGTCCGTTCCTAGCACAATCCCTAATCGCTCACCTGCCACTGCATATTGAGCAATCATTCGCGCTCGAGCTTTAACGTTACCCTTATTGTAATCGTGCACAATAATATTAGATTGCTCTAACAATTCTGACTGTAAGGCATCGACCATTGTTTTTATATTTACAACAAGCGACACATCTGGTTGAATAAATTCAATCGCTTTTAACGCATCCACTTCATCGTTTTGAATACCGTAAGGCAAGCGTACCGCTATAAATTGATAACTAGTATCTCCAGTTTCTTCACGAAGTTCGGTAATAGCAAGTTGCGCTATTTTACCAGCTAAAGTCGAATCTTGCCCACCACTAATCCCTAAAACTAAACTCTTAATAAAAGGATGTTTTTTTAAATAGTTTTTCAAAAAGGACACTCGTCTTACAACTTCCTCTTCAGGATTAACTTGCGGTTTAACATGCAATGCTTTAATAATTTTTGTCTGTTTTTCATTCATGATTAGTCACCTCAACTTTTTTTAGTTACATAAATTATAAACAAAAAAGGCTCCTCTGTAAAAAGAGAAGCCAGAAACTGTCATTATTCTGCAGCGTTTGTATCTTTGATACCGTATTTTTTGTTGAAACGGTCGACACGGCCATCTGCTTGAGTGAATTTTTGACGTCCAGTATAAAATGGATGTGAGTCAGAAGTGATTTCCACACGAATTAATGGATATGTTTTTCCGTCTTCCCATTCTACTGTATCTTCAGAATGTTTAGTTGAACCTGATAAAAATTTAAAACCTGTTGTTGAGTCCATAAACACTACTGGATGGTACTCTGGATGAATTCCTTGTTTCATTATTTTCTCTCCTTTGCCCTGAATCATTTGCTGAAACAGAGTTTAATTTAAACCAATTCATATTTTAGCACGAATTACTGAAGTTAGCAATTTATTTTTTAGAAAAAGAGACATCTTTAAATGCTTTGAAAAAATCTTTGTTCGAGTTCGTTTTTCTTAAGAAGTTTAACAACTGATTAGTCACTTCAATTGAATCACCACGCATATTTTTTCTAATTTTCCAGATTTCTTCTAATTGCTCTTGTGGCATTAACAAATCTTCACGACGTGTACCTGAACGTTTGATATCAATTGCTGGGAACACACGGCGTTCTGATAGCTCACGTGATAGATGAAGTTCCATGTTACCCGTTCCTTTGAATTCTTCATAGATAACGTCATCCATACGACTCCCTGTATCAATCAAAGCTGTCGCAAGAATCGTTAGGCTACCACCTTCTTCAATATTACGAGCCGCTCCAAAGAAACGTTTCGGTTTATAGAAGGCCGCAGGGTCAATTCCTCCACTTAGAGTTCGACCACTTGGCGGGATTACTAGGTTATAAGCACGAGCTAAACGAGTAATACTGTCCATCAAAATGACAACATCACGTTTATCTTCAACCAAACGTAGCGCACGTTCTAAAACGAGCTCAGAAACACGCGTATGATTGTCAGGCATCTGGTCAAAAGTAGAAGAGACAACCTCACCTTTCACACTACGTTCAATATCCGTTACTTCCTCTGGGCGCTCATCAATCAATAAAATAATGAGCTCAACCTCAGGATAGTTCTCACTAATTCCATTGGCAATCTCTTTAATGACACTCGTTTTACCCGCTTTGGGAGGTGCAACTATCAAGCCACGTTGTCCAAAACCAACTGGCGCAACTAGATCAATCATTCGAGTGGACATTCTATTTTTTGTCGTTTCTAAAAGAATTGTTTTTTCAGGATATAAAGCTGTTAACGCTGGAAAATGCGGACGTTCTTTAGCTTCTTCCGGATTTTTTCCGTTGACTGATTCAACATGCATTAAACCATAATAACGTTCTGATTCTTTTGGTGGTCTCGCTTTACCAGATACTTTATCCCCATTTCTCAAGCCAAAACGACGAATTTGAGAAGAAGATATATAGATATCTTCCTTACTTGGCATATAGTTAATCGGTCTTAAAAAACCATACCCATCTTGAGAAACAATGTCTAGAACGCCTTCCATCATGAAAAAGCCTTGTTTTTCAGCCTGCGCACGAATAACGGCCAATGACAGTTCTTTTTTATTCATTTGGCTATAATATGGAATTTTAAAAGACTTAGCATATGCATAAATATCTTTTAATGTTTTGCTTTCCAATTCAGCCATCGTTAAGTAATCGCCCATTGCTATCCCTCTTCACTTGAGGTTTCTTCCATTGAAACATCTGCTCCTAATGCTGTCAGTTTTTCAATGATATGATCGTACCCTCTTAATATATTACCAACATTTGAAATCTTAGTTGTTCCTTTCGCCATAATACCTGCAATCACTAAGCAAGCACCCGCACGTAAGTCACTAGCCGTTACTTCTGCTCCTTCTAACTGTAAATCTTTTGTTCCATTTAAAATAATCATATTCCCTTCAACAGTCGCATCGGCACCCATTCGCGCTAATTCAGCAATATGATTGATTCTTTTTTCATAAATAGTATCCATCACAAGACTCTTCCCAGTTGCTGTCAAAAGTAAAGGCGTAATTGGTTGTTGAAGATCGGTGGCAAAACCAGGATAAGGTACTGTCGTTACTTTTATTGGTTTTAATGGATGAGAAGGCAAAATTGTAATATTGTCTTCCTCAATCACCATTTTCACACCCATTTCTTCTAATTTAGATAAGAAGCTTTCAAGATGTTCGTAAATAACATTGTTAACTTTAATTCCATCACCATAAGCAGCCGCTAACGAAAGATATGTTCCTGCTTCGATACGATCGGGTATCATTGCATGACGACAGCCGTGTAATTCTTGGACACCGTCAATTCTAATTTCGTTCGTTCCCGCTCCTCTAATTTGAGCTCCCATATTATTAAGTAAAGTCGCCACATCAATAATCTCAGGCTCTCGAGCCGCATTTTCAATCACGGTACGTCCCTCTGCTTTAACAGATGCTAACATCACATTAATTGTCGCTCCGATTGAAACCATATCCATAAAAATACGGGTTCCTTTTAGTCCTTCTTCTTTTGTTTTCAAGTAAGTTGCGCCATGCTCAGTTGTCACAGTTGCACCCAAAGATTCAAAACCTTTAATATGTAAATCAATCGGACGTGGACCTAGATAACAACCACCTGGTAAACCAACAACACCTTCACCAAATTTCGATAGCAACGCTCCCATAAAATAATACGAAGCCCGCAAGCTATTAATCTTACCACTTGGCATTGGAATAGATACCATATCTGTTGGGTCGATAACCATTGTATTATCCTTAAAAGTAACTTTTACTCCCATCATTTCAAGAATTTCCATCAGAGAGTGCACATCCTGAATATCAGGAACGCCTTCCAAAGTTACTGGCGAATCAGCCAAGATAGCTGCTGGAATCAAAGCAACAGCACTGTTTTTCGCACCACTTATTGTTACTTCACCTTTTAACTTTTTTCCACCATTTATTATCATACGTTTCATATTAATTTAATTTCCTCACTTTACAGTTGAAAAAGCCGCTTAAAAACTCAAGCAGCTAGATTACATTTATTTTAATATCCTCAATCAGTTTATCATAATATCTGCTATAAAAAAAGAGAAATCAACTGTTTCTACTTTCTTAAGGAAAGCAAAAAAAATGATTTGAAAATTTACTGAAATTTTCAAATCATTTTTAAAATTGTAAGGAGTTTAATTATGCTTTGTTTGTAGAACCAAACCACTCACTACGTTCTTTAACTAAGTTAACAACGGCTTGAGTACCAGGTGCTAATAATTTACGAGGGTCAAATCCTTTTCCTTCTAAGTCTTTACCTTCTTCAATATATTTACGAGTTGCTACAGCAAATACTTCTTGACACTCTGTATTTACATTAATTTTTGATACGCCATGAGCGATTGCTTTTTGGATTTGATCTAAAGGAATACCTGATCCACCATGTAACACTAATGGTTTACCATCAGTTACATCAGCAATTGCTTGAAGTGTTTCAAAACTTAAGCCAGTCCAGTTTTCTGGATATGAACCATGAATATTACCAATACCAGCAGCTAAGAAGTCAATTCCAGTATCTGACATTGCTTTACATTCTGCAGGATCTGCTAATTCACCAGAACCAATAATTCCGTCTTCTTCTCCACCAATGCTACCTACTTCACATTCTACTGAAACGCCTTTAGCATGAGCTTTAGCTACAACTTCTTTTGCTTTTTCTAAGTTTTCATCAAATGGTAAGTATGAACCATCGAACATTACTGAAGTATAACCAACTTCGATACATTTTAATGCATCTTCATATTCACCATGGTCTAAGTGTAAAGCAACTGGAACTGTGATTCCCATAGAGTCGATTAAATCTTTTACGATGTCGTAACATACTTGGTAGCCACCCATGTATTTAGCTGCTCCCATAGATGTTTGGATCATAACTGGTGCCTTCGCTTCTTGAGCACCTTGTAAAATTGCTTTTGTCCATTCCAAGTTGTTTGTGTTGAAAGCTCCAACTGCATATTTACCTTCTCTAGCTTTTTTTAACATTTCTGTTGCAGATACTAATGCCATAATTAACTTCCTCCTAATTTTGGATATCCATTTGTTATGCTTATTAACTAACAAGATTATTTTAACAGATTATTAAAAACTTTGCTAGCAAAATCACACTTTTCATGTATTTTTTCAGAAATTTTAAATCGTTAGTTTAATAGAGTCCGAAACCATCTTCACTTGTATCAATATAGATGTTTTTCGTTTGTGTGTACGCTCCCAAAATTTCTTTGTGTGTTTCACGACCAATTCCCGATTTTTTATAACCACCGAATGGCGAGCCAGCTGGTATTTGATTATAAGTATTTACCCAAATACGACCTGTTTCAATCCCACGACTGACTTTCAGCGCAGTATTTAAATTCGTCGTCCAAACACCACCACCTAGACCATAATCAGAATCATTAGCCAATTTAATCACTTCATCCATTGTTTTAAACTTAATGACAACAGCAACTGGGCCAAAGATTTCTTCTTGCGCTACCGTCATATCATTAGTCACATCCGTTAACAATGTTGGCGCAACAAAACACCCATTTGCTAGTTCACCTTGTAATTGATGTCCGCCCGTTAAGATTGTCGCTCCTTCTTTGCGACCTACTTCGACTGCTTCTAATATTTTATCCACTTGACGCTGATTAACTTGAGCTCCCATTTGCGTTTCTGGTTTCCATGCTTCACCCACAACAACTGCTTCAAATTTTTCTTTTAATCTCGCGACAAATTTGTCATAGATTCCTTCTTGTACAAATATTCGAGAACCTGCACAACATACTTGACCTTGGTTAAATAAAATTCCCAGCTCAGCCCCTTCAACTGCCTTATCAAATGGCATATCATCAAAGAAGATGTTAGCTGACTTACCACCCAATTCAAGCGTTGCAGGAATTAATCGGTTAGCCGCCGCTTTAGCAACGTTATAGCCAATTTCGGTTGATCCTGTAAAGGCTAGTTTATTAAAACCTTCATGATGCAACATATACTCTCCAGATTTTGCTCCCTTACCAGTAATCACATTTAGAACACCTTTTGGCAACATTGGACCAATAATTTTAGTCATTTCTAATAAACTAAGTGATGTTGAAGATGACGGATGGATCACAATTGTATTTCCAGCTGCCAATGCAGGTGCTATCTTCCAAGCTGCCATCAAAATCGGAAAGTTCCAAGGGATAATTTGACCAACAACTCCCACTGGTTCTTGAATCACGATACTTAACGTATTTTCATCAAAAACTTGAGCCGATCCTTCTTCACTGCGAATCACGCCTGCAAAATATCTAAAATGATCGGCAGCCAAAGGAACATCGACTGTTGTTGTTTCACGAATTGGTTTCCCATTATCCATTGTTTCAACCATTGCCAAATGATCCAACTTAGCATCTATTGCATCCGCTATTTTTAATAATAAATTACTTCGTTCAACAAGTGCCATTTTTTTCCACTCTGGTAAAGCAGCTTGAGCAGCTTCAACTGCTAAATCTACATCTTCATCAACAGCATCTACAAATTCGGCTAATTTTTGATTATTACTTGGTGCATAACTTGTAATCAGTTCGTTCCCTTTTCCTGGCGTCCACTCACCGTTAATAAACAAACCATACTTTTTGTCTAAGTCTACAAATTCCATCAATAAAGACCTCCTCATATTTTTACAATCTTTGGTATAGTTAGAATTGTAAACGGTTTATAAATAAAGTCAAGCGAATTGTTTGTTATTATTTTCACTTAAAAAAGATGCGTTAAAAAAAGGATAAAATCATTGTTCTTTGATTTTATCCTTACTCTTTATTTTAAAATTTGATAAACATCACGAGAAAGATTAGAAATAACCTCATAGCTCGTGTTGTTTTTAGTCATCACTGAAATAACATAAGGGCTTTTACTATAAACAACACCTACATCATGACGATAATGGCCAACATCACCAATTTTATGTGCTACTTGTACTGGTAAATATTTTGGAATACGTTGCTGGTCAAATACCGTGTTTTGTAAATAGCCCATCACACGACCACCTTGTTGATACATTTTACGCATTAGAAGTCCGTTTTCTTTAGGTGAAATTAAGAATGGACTTTGCCATTGTCGGCCAATAACTCCGGAAATTTCTTGACGCATCGTTGCATTATATTTTCCAGCACCATAATAGGCTAAAAAATTCGCTCCTTGATTGTCCGAGTACTTCGCCGTCCAATTCATGACTTGATCGATTGAATAATATCCTCCAAAAGCTTTTCCTTGCATGATACCTGCGCCACCACTTTGATAAGAAAGTGGCATTTGATTAATCGCATTCGTATACCGAAATTTTTGATAAGGATTAAGTCGTTTTTCATTGATCATTTTTTGTGTATAATACATCGCTGGTAACTTGCCCGTACTTGCAGCCGTCATTTGGCGCGTACTGTATCGCGAAGCACTTGAACCATCTTCTAAACTCACAATATAAACACCTAGATTACTTGATGAATAACGTTGATTTAACAAAGTTTGAACTTTTTTCATTTTTTCTGCTTGACCTGTATAAATCATCGTTGCACCTGTATTTAAATAACCATACCATTTTCCTTTATTGTCATAAACACTATAATAAATAGAACCATTAAAATGTTGATATTTACCACGCGCCATTAAGACACGCTGATAAACCTCACTTGTTTTGCCTTTACTTTGCCAATCAAACCCTTGCCAAAACTGATAATTTTTATTCGTTATTTTAACCTCTTTCCAAAAGGGTTGATAACTTCCTTGAGCTCCTGTCGTTAACTGAGTCGCTTGCGCATTAATATATCCTTGCCATTTTCCTTTGCCATCATATAAAGAATAGTAGAGTGGTCCATTAAAATGGCGATACATCCCTTTAACCAAGAGTGTTTTATTTTTAAATGCTTGGCTTTTTCCTTTAGCTTTCCATGAAAAATTAGACCATGTGGTGTAGTTACCGTTGGTTACAGTAACATAACGATTTAAAGGTTGATAGACCCCTTGCGGACCAGTCACGCTATTTAAATCATCTTCGGTCATATACCCTTGCCATTTTCCTTGATAGTCATATAAAGAAAAATAAACTTTGCCGTCAAAATGATAGTACTTGCCTTGAGCTTTTAATGTTTTACCAAACAATTGCCCCGTATTGTTTCTTAAATTTCCTTTAAAATCATTAAAAGAATGGTGATTCTCATTTGTAACGGTTACATATTTACCAAATGATAAATAATGACCTTGTGGCCCTGCAGCAAATTCTGCTTTCTCTTCATGAACATAACCAATTAGTTCATTTTGTCTATTAAATAACGATAAATAACTTTTACCATTACTATGATTGAACTTTTGACGAGCGTGTAATGTTTGATTCGCTAATTCTTTTAAACTAATTTTATCTTTCTCATCAAAATTAAGATAGACTTTATTCTCTGATGTGAATTTAGACATATAACGATCAAAATTTAATGCCATTCCTTCTGGCTGATTCGTAAGCGCCAGGGCACTTTCCTCAACGTAACCAATAAAAATGGCGCTCGCTTGATACAATCCAATATAATTTTTTTCTTGGTGGACTAACCGTTCTTTTGCATACAGCGTTTGCTGATACCAATCAGACGTCGTTCCCGTTTTTTCCTTGTCAAAATCTTTCCACATTGGAAAATCTTTTTTTAAAACAGTTGCATAAGTTTCTTTTTCAAAGTTTTCTAATCGATTTTCTACTTCTACTTCAATCCTTTTTTCTGACTCTGTTTCTGTCGTTGTTTCACTGCTTGACAGAGTCGAACTCTCAGCTGTTAAAGATGTTTCCATTGTTGTGTTTTCTAATGTCTGAAGTAACGAACTTGTATTTTCGCTAGAGTTTTCTTCTGCCTTTACGGCGATATCAAACTGCGAAAAACAAAATATAACAACACTTAAAAAAAACAAACGCATTCTTTTTCCTCTCATTTTTCCACCTCTTTTTATTAAAATAAAATACCCTATTTCTTCTATTAGTATAAACTATATCAGTGAAAAACTAAATACAATCTCTTCGTATTGATTCTCAATAGATACTAAACAGCTCTAAATACACTTAATTAAAACAACGTTACTTAACTATATTTTAAAATTGATATATCAAGCCATTTAAAACCTTTTTAAATTTATTTTCGTTATTTATTTATTTTTAGATTTGACTTATATCAATTATTTATTTATAATTATTGCAAAGAGCGGATGAATCATTTCGCTTTAAAATATTAGGAGGTCGTTTTTTTATGTCATTAATTGGAAAAGAAGTTGTAGAGTTTCAAGCAGAAGCTTATCGTCAAGGTAAGTTCATCACTATCTCAAGTGAAGATTTTAAAGGTCAATGGAGCATTGTTTGTTTCTATCCTGCTGACTTTACATTTGTTTGTCCAACTGAATTGGAAGATTTACAAGAACAATACCCTACCTTAAAAGATTTAGGTGTGGAAGTTTATTCATGTTCAACAGATACACACTTTACTCATAAAGCATGGCATGATTCTTCAGAAGCCATCAACAAAATTCAATATACTATGGTTGGAGACCCTTCTCATCATATTTCTCGTTCCTTTGAAGTTTTAGATGAAGAATCTGGTTTGGCACAACGTGGTACTTTTATCATTGATCCAGATGGAATTATTCAAATGGTTGAAATTAATGCAGACGGTATTGGCCGTGACGCAAGTGCTTTAATCGATAAAATTCGTGCAGCACAATACGTTCGTGAAAACCCAGGTGAAGTTTGTCCTGCTAAATGGAAAGAAAGCGGACAAACATTAAAACCAAGTTTCGACCTAGTAGGAAAAATTTAAGGAGCTAAATAAAATATGTTTGATAAACAGACCATAGAACAATTAAATCAGTACCTTGCTTTACTTGAATCAGATATTGTTTTCAAGGCGAGTTTAGATGAAAGTGAATCTTCAAAAAAAGTGAGAACTTTCTTGGAGGAGGTAGTTGCACTTTCTCCTCGTTTAACTTTAGTTGAAACAAAGCTAGTGAGAACACCTAGTTTCGAAATTCAACAGCCCCAAGGAGACAGCGGTGTTTGCTTCGCTGGAATACCGATGGGTCACGAATTTTCTTCATTCATATTAGCTTTATTACAAGTAAGTGGTCGACCACCTAAAATTGAAAAACCTTTAGTCGCTGCGATTAAATCAATCAAACAAAATTTAAATTTCGAAACTTATATCAGTTTAACGTGTCATAACTGTCCTGATGTTGTCCAAGCCTTAAATATTATGGCTGTTTTAAATCCGAAGATCACTCACACTATGATTGACGGCAGTATGTATCAACAGGAAGTTGAGAATAAAAAAATCATGGCCGTTCCAGCAGTTTACTTAAATGAAGAACCTTTTGCAAACGGTCGAATTACAATAGAAGAAATTGTCGAAAAATTAGGGGGATCTGAAAATCTAAACGATGTATCAGACCGAGGTGTTTTTGATGTTCTGGTTGTCGGTGGAGGTCCTGCTGGGGCTAGCGCTGCCATTTATGCTGCTCGTAAAGGAATTGCCACTGGCATGGTTGTTGATACGTTTGGAGGACAAGTTCTAGATACTTTAGGAATCGAGAATATGGTAGGGACACCTTATACTGAAGGTCCTCAATTAATGCGTCAAGTTGAAGAACATGTCCAACAATACGATGTCGATATTATGAAAGGACAGCGTGCTAAAGATATTCAAAAAAAGGAATACATTGAAGTTACTTTAGAAAACGGTCAAACACTTAAAACTAAAAGTGCTATTTTGTCAACGGGGGCTCGTTGGCGTAATATCAATGTTCCTGGGGAAACTGAGTTAAAAAACAAAGGGGTCGCTTATTGTCCTCACTGTGATGGACCATTATTTGCTGGAAAAGAAGTTGCTGTCATTGGGGGCGGTAACTCAGGGATTGAAGCTGCTATTGATTTAGCTGGTCTTGTTAAGCATGTATATGTTATTGAATTCTTACCAGAATTAAAGGCCGACGACGTGTTACAAAAGAAATTACATACTCTTAAAAACGTAACAGTCATTACAAATGCAGCCACACAAGAAATCACAGGGACAGACCAAGTTAATGGTTTGGTCTACCAAGATCGTTCGTCTACTACAACACACACCCTTGACGTTGAGGGGGTCTTTATTCTAATTGGATTAGTACCTAATACAGAGTGGTTACCTGAAACAATTGAAACCAACAATCGTGGTGAAGTTATCGTCGATGCACAAGGGATGACTAATATACCTGGCATCTTCTCTGCTGGCGATTGCACCAATAGTGCTTATAAACAAATCATTATTTCTATGGGCTCTGGTGCAACTGCTTCCTTAGGAGCTTTTGATTACCTTATCCGTCAATAAAAAAACAGTTATGCTTATCTTTTAATTAAGATAAACATAACTGTTTTTTATTTTCTTTTCCAAACAAGATATTCTTCAATTTCCATTGTTTCACTATCTATACTTTCTTCTTGTTTCTTAAAACCATGCTTGTTATAAAAAGCGACTGCTCCTTTATTCTTTTGATAGACATGTAACATTAAAGAAGATTTCTTTTTCGCTTCATTTAATAATTGAGTTCCTATTCCTTTCTCTCGCTCTGAAGAACTTACAAATAGGCCAGCAATATAATTGTCAGATAAACCTAAAAATCCGCTAATTTTATTTTTTCTTTTATAAACAATTATTTTAGCCAACGGCAAAGACGCTTTAACACTTTCAAAATGTATTTCCCAATAATCAGGAGAAATAAAATCATGCGCTTCTTGATTACTATATAACCAAATTTCCATTAATTCGTCTCGCTCTTTTTCTGTCATATTTTCTATAATCTCAATCATATTATGACTCCCATAACTGGCTCAAAATACCGCCCACCGGAAAGATTAACCAGGAAACACCAAATCCTCCTGGTAAGAAGAACCCCCAAATAAAGAATACTAGCGTTACCAATGGCCAAAAGATTGAATCTATTTTGTGCACTAGCTTCATTTTTTTTGCTTCTTCTTCTGTTGGTTGTTGCGACAAACCTTGTGTTAGCAATAAAGTAAACGTTCCATTGTGTACCCCTGCATAAATGAATAGCCAAACACCAAACGAAGCAATTGCTAACATTAAAGCAACCGCTAGTAATACGCCATCTCCACTAGTGCTAATGTAGAGTGTAAATAATAAAGGAAAAACTGAAACAAGACAAAGGACCACTCCGACTGTGATACTAAAAGCAAATGTTTTCGAAAAGTCTTGTTGTAGCTTCGCAGTTTCTTCGCGTGCTTCTCGTGTTAACACAAAGGGATGCGTCAAATATTCAAATTTGCTATTCTGAAAACCTCCCATAATGAAAAAAACAACACCTAATACAAGAAACATAAACATAATAATTAAACCTATAAAAGTCAGCCAAAAAAGGTGAAACACTAATAATGACGCAACACCTAATGCACAAAGAATCACACCTAACCCGATTTTCATAGCGACTGAACGTTTTTCTGCTAAAATATCTAAGACTGTTTCTTCATTTAATACTGGCAATTTCGGTTGATTTTCTTCGAATTCGCCATCATAATATTCATCAACCCTCTCAGCTTTTCTTTCAAGATTAAGTTCTTCTAAAACTTCATCAATCGAACCAAATTCTGAGATTACTTGATCGACAGCTTCATTCTCGGTAGAACCCTTTTTAATTAATTCAAGATATTTATCTTCCATGTTAGCCAAAATATCAATTTTTAATTGCCTTAATTCTTCCGTTTTAGGTAAATGAAGAAACATGGTTTCTACATAGTTTTTAATTGTATTCATTTTGATTTCCTCCTAAAAATTGAGTGACAACTTCTTGCGTGATTTTCCATTCCTTTTTTTTATCCTCTAAAAATTGGAGACCTTCTCGAGTAATTCGATAATACGTTCTTTTTTTTCCATTGGTTTCATTACCAGGATATGACGTAATCAAGCCACCTTTTTTCAACCGAGTAAACGCAGAGTAAAGAGTTGTTTCTTTAATTACATATTTTTCTTCTGAACCTTCCCTAATTTTCTTTGAAAGCTCATAACCGTATGAATCTCCTTCTGCAAGAATTGAAAGAATGATGGGATCGTTATACCCTCGGATGACATCGCTACTTATCATTTCATCACCTCATCTTTACTACGACTGTCATACTACGTCTGTCGTAGTAATTATAATCTACCATGTTTTCTACTTTTAGACAAGAAAAAAACCTCATGATTAAATTATCTACTTAATCATGTAGGTCTTTTAAACTATTTTTTTAGAAAGAAGGTATCAATGAAACTTTTTCTTCTTTTTCAAAATACTCACGAACAGGTTCACTAGCAACTGCTTTTTTCAAAACTTTAATTTTTTTAGAATCTTTATTATCTTCACGTGCTACCACACTAATTGCAAAAGGTTGTTCAGATGGTTTTTCTAAAAAGATTGCATCTGCCGGTGTTAAGCCAATTTTAGTTAGGTAAGTTGGATAGTTGTAAACTAAAACCATGCCTTTTTCATCATAAGCTGAAGCTAAATTTAATAAATCCAACTCTACAAATTCAAAGTTTTTAGGATTTTCTATCACATCTTTAACAGTACCATTATAACCAACGCCATCTTTAAGCTTGATTAATCCTTTTTCGTCTAAGATAGCTAGTGCACGACCTTGGTTAGATTTATCATTTGGAATCGCCACTTTTCCGCCATCCGGAAGTTCCTCAATCGTTTTATAATCTTTTGAATAAAAACCAACTTTAGCATCGTAAACTTTTTGAACGACAACTAAGTTTGCTTTATTTGCTTTATTGTAAGCTTCCATAAACGGACCATGTTGTGAAAAGTTTGCATCGACTTCTTTTTCTTGTAAAAGTTTATTATATTGGACATTGTCATTCACACGAACCATTTTAATTTTATAGCCTTCTTTTTCTGCTTCTTTTTCCGCAATTTTTAATATTTTTTCAGTCGAATCTAGCGCTGAAGCAACTGTAATCACTTTATCTTCTTTTTTTTCCTCTTTATTGGCTGCTTTGCTTGCGCTTTGAGAAGAACATCCTGCTAATAATAAACTTAAACTTGCCACACCTAATAATAATTTACTCATTTTTTTCATCTTTCATTCCACTCCTAAAATATTTTTCGTTTGTCTAAATAATTGGCTAATGCTGTCCCACCTTTTTGAATACAAATAACACTAATAATCATTACAATAATCGTGACATACATTAGTTCATACTCATAGGATTGATAACCATAACGAATGGCAAAATCACCAATTCCTCCTCCACCAACAACTCCCATTATCGTTGAATAAGAAACCATTCCTATTGTGACCGTTGTAAAACCTAAAACTAAACTCGAGCGTGATTCAACATATAAAAAATTTAAAATCAATTGACGGGTTGAAGCTCCTAATGATTTTGCTAATTCAACTGTTTCTCGAGGAACATCCAGTAATGCTTGTTCCACCATTCGAGCGTAGTTCGCAATCGCAACAAAACATAAGGGAAAGGCAGCTGCCATCGTTCCAAAAGATGTTCCTAAAATAATACGTGTTAACGGGATAATCGAAACAACAAACAGTAGAAATGGAAAAGAACGAATCACATCCACGTATAGATTGATCAAGCTACTGACAAATTGCATCCGTTTACTTTGATAATAATTAATTGTTTTTAAATACATCATGGTTCCCATTGGTAAACCAATTAATAAAGCGGCTAACATTGACACAATAATCATCACCAACGTTTGACCCAAAGCAGAGAGTATTTCAGTTTGATAAGCACTTACCTTTGTTACTATTTCTGTCATGATAGGTACCTCAACGCTTTCTCATAATAAGATTCGTCACGAACGACAACTTCTTCATTAGCCACATCAACCACTGACAATAAATGACCATTTTCCATAATCGCAGCACAATCACACCAACGTTTAATTAATTCTAATTCATGACTCACAAAAACAATCGTCGTTTCAAATTCTTTTTGAGTTTGCTTCAACAATGCCATCACATCTTCGCCATTGTGCTCATCCAAAGCAGACGTGGGTTCATCACAAAGCAGAATTTTAGGTTGTGTAGCCAACGCTCTTGCAATCGCAACTCTTTGTTTTTGCCCCCCACTCAACTGGCTAGGATATTTATCTTTGTGATCTGACATTCCCACAAAATCTAACATGTCATTGATAATATTGAAATTTTTCTTTCCTTGAATTTTAAGAGATAGTTCAATATTTTTCTGAACCGTCATGTTTTGCAATAAATTAAATTGTTGAAAGACCATCCCTATTTTTTGAATTATTTTTCGTTTTTCTTTGGTTGAAATACCTCCAACACTTTGTTCAGCAATCAAAATTTGACCTTTAGTTGGATTTTCAAGGCCATTAATAAGCCGTAATAACGTTGACTTACCCGATCCACTCGCACCAACTAACCCAAAAAACTCGTTTTTTCGAATAGTTAGTGAAACATTATCTAATGCTATAATTTGATTGTCTTTTTGATAAAATTCTTTCGAAACCTTTTTAAATTCAATCATTCTCTTCATCCTAAGACTTAGTTTTTTATCCAAGGCGTCCCCTGTACACACACTATCTTACTAATTTTCACAGATTTAGCAAAATTCCAATCTGCTATCTACCTAAAAAACTAACCTTTAAAAAAACATAAAAATAAGAAAGCCTATCATTAAGGCTTTCTTATTTTTATAAAAACATAAATAAAGAACAATATTGTTTTTCTTTTTCACTTAGTGTAAAAAGGGATCATCTTATATTACCCTTGCGATAGTTGATTTCCAGTTAAAAAAGTAGATAGAACAGTTCTATTGCAAAATTAAAAACAAAAAAAGACTTTATTTAATTTTTGAATCTTTTAATTCTTTATAACCATTAGATAGAATTAAAAAGACGATATAAATACAAGGAATACATATACCTATTAACAATAATTTTATATACCAAGGTGCACTAGATAAACTTATTATTATAGTTATATAAAGCAAGTATATAATAAAAATTGATATTAAAATTACCAATAATGCTACAACTATATTTCTTATTACTGTATTTTTTATTTTCAAAACGAAAAGAAATATCTCTTCAAAAAAAATTAAAATTAATTCTAATACACCCATAAGCTATTCTCCTTATTATTAAAAATCTATCCAACCGTTATTTCTAACTTTATTATTTCTAACTTTATCATTTCTATCAATTAATGTGGCAATAGTTAAATCCGGATTCGCAATAGCTACTGCAGATTTAGATAAGCCCTTTGCAAGATATGAAAATCTTTGCAACAGAACCGAAATGAACGGTAAAAAACGATATTGTTCTCCTAATCATTCACAAAATAAACTAAAGTGTTATAATAAAGGTGTTACAAACCTCGTCAATCTGACAAATATAAAGTTAATTGTTTTTTAATTTAATTAAGGAGAGCGATGAAAATGTCAAGCACACAATTTTTTAAGAAAGCAGAGATTAATAAAAATAATCCTATGTTTTCTGATTTTAAAACGACGATTGAAACTTTTTTCTATGGTAACAATGTAGAAATGCTACAATCTTTAACCGATTCCTATAAATTGGCTGCTCAAGCATCAGGAACAATCGTGACTGATTTAAAAATTGAGTCTCCTGAAGAATTAGGATTGCCACATAATGCAAAAGTTTTAGTGCATAACGATGGTGCCGTTGTTGGTCGAACAGCTGCCGCTAGAAGGGTGATCGGCCAACCAGGTGTCAATCAAACGGACCTGCTAAAAATAGTAAGATCAGCCCTTTTTAATCGAAGAACAACCTCTTTTATCAAGACAAAGGTTGTCGTTGGACTAGATCAAGACTTTATGCTTCAGTCTCATCTCATACTACCAAAGGGTTATGAAGCAACACTCTACTCCTATAATCTTAACTTCCAGTATTTAACAGAAGAGATCAAAAAAGAATATACTAACTCAAAACACTATGACGTTCCTGATCTTTACATTTATGGAGATCCAGACTGGACACATCCGGATTATCCGCAAGGCTTAGCTATTTTTGATCCTGAACATAATGTCGCTGCAATACTTGGTTTACCTTATTTTGGTGAATTTAAAAAGGCTACCTTAACCCTTGCTTGGGCTTCTGCCCATCGGAATGGTTATACTGCCTGTCACGGTGGCATGAAACAATATCTTCTAAAAAATCAAGCACCAAAAACAATCGCAACATTCGGTCTTTCAGGTTCCGGAAAATCTACCCTTACTTTATCTGATCATCAAGGGGCCTATATGATTAAAGTTTTACACGATGATGCCTTTATTATTAATCAAAAAAACGGAAGTTCTTATGCTCTTGAACCGAGTTATTTTGATAAAACACAAGATTATCCATCAAGTCATCCTGATGTTGACTACTTTTTAACTTGCCAAAATATTGGAGTTACCTTAAATGAAAAACAAGAGAAAGTCCTCGTGACTGAAGATATTCGTAATGGTAACGGGAGAACAGTTAAATCTCGTCTTCTTATACCTAATCGTGTGAATAAATTAACAAGCGCGATTGATATGGTTTTTTTCATTATGAAAGACGACACACTTCCTCCTGTAATTAAAATAAAAGAGCCATACTTAGCCGCGAGTTTTGGAGCAACCCTTGCAACGAAGAGGTCTTCAGCAGAAAATATCGTGGGCGCCAATTTTGATCAACTGGTCTATGAACCCTTTGCCAACCCATTTCGTGTCTATCCACTCATTGAAGATTACCAAGATTTTTTAAATTTATTTGATGAATTAGAAACCCAGTGTTTCGTTATTAATACAGATGCTTTTGGCAGCATTGATATTGGGCCTGAAGTCACTCTAGATAGCATCGCGGAAATCGTTGAAAACAAAGCGACTTTTAAACCATTCGGAAAAACAAAAAGCATTGATTATCTTGACGTTAAAGGTTATGAACCTAATTTTTCTAATCCTGATTACTTAAACCGGTTAAATACAAGGTTACTAGCAAGAGTTGATTTTCTTAAAGAATTGGATGAAAAAAATAAAGGTTATAATGCCTTACCTCTTCAAGCACGTACCGTCATTGAAACTTTAATAGATGACCTAAGTTAAAATCGAATCTACTGATACAACATCTACTTTTCCTATAACAAAACCTATTCACTCTTTTTATAGATTGGATAGGTTTTTTATCTCGATGCATTACGCCATTCAATCAACCGATTAATCCAACTAGAAAAATTCAAAACATATTGAGTGGGTCCACTTAAAGTGATTCTAATCAGTTGATCTGCCAAAAGTTGATAATGGAATATCCTTTGATGAGAAGAACCACCATACATCGTATTATAATGCTCGACTATCGCTTCTTTAATCTCATCAATTTTTGAGATATCCGTTATTTTAAACGTTAAAACAATTAGCGAGTGATCTTCTCGCGGCGGTTCTACTAGAAAACGCTGACTTATTTCACTCTCCAGCACCACATCTTCTCTTTTCCCTAAAAAATCATAGATGTTTGCAAGCGAAAAACGCCATTGTCCCCCTACTTTAGTCCCTTCAAGTTTCCCTTCTTTTAAATAGTTACGTATCGTTCGGGTGGTTACTTCAAGCTTTTGAGCAACTTGTTCGACAGAAAACATTTCTTTCATTGGCTTCTCCTTTTAAATTCTTATTATTTTTGTTGCATATTCTTCTTGTCGCACATCATGAGAAGTATAAATCAAAATTTTATCTTCTGCTAATTTTGAAACGGTTTCGAAAATGAGCATTGCTGATTCATCATCAATACTACTTGTACTTTCATCTAAAATATAAACATCAGCCTCTGTTAATAATAAACGAGCAACAGCTATTCGTTGACGTTCGCCACCGGATAAATTACTGCCATTTTCAGTTAAAACAGTCGTCCAATCTTTATCTTTCCAAAGAGAATCCAATAGGTGACTCGCATTTAATTGCTCTTTTTGTGCTTCACTTAATTTTTTACCTAAGCCGATATTTTCTTCAATTGTCGTCGTTAAAATGGTCGTCGTTTGACTAAGATAACTGATCCGTTGACGTAAACTTTCATTTTCTAAACTGGCAAGTGGCAAACTATTGACCTTTACACCTGTTGCTACTCTAAACTTCAAAAGGACTTTTAACAAAGATGATTTTCCACTTCCTGATTTTCCTGATATATAAATACGATCGCCTTTTTCAATCTTCTCTTTGATATAATATTTAAAATGCTTATTACCTAATTTAAATGCTGGATGGTCAAAAGAAATAGTTTTAATTTCCTCTACCTTTTCACCATCAGAAGTTTCACTATTTTCTTCTAATTCTTCATGAACAAATCGCTTAGCCGTCGTCAATGTACTAAAATCAATATTAACTTTCGTCAACTCACTGAGCGATTTAAAAAACAAAGGTAAAATTAAACTTACAACGATCAAACTTGTCATCGCTAACTCACCTTTAAGTATCAAAATACTCAACCAAAGATAAACAAACGTCTGAAGACTTTGATTAATGAAAGAAATAAAATAACTTGAACCTTGAGCAAATTGGTTCGTTCGAGCAATCGACTGGTACATTGCTTCTATTTTATTATAGAGTAAATCCTCTAAAATTTCTGTCGCCATCTCAGTTTTCACTGAATCTGGGTTCGCAAATGTCGCCACTAAATTTTTATTTACAGTTGCCGCTTCTTGTTGCATTACTTCCATTTTGATTTTCAAAATCCGATTAATCAATCGAAAACCAAAATAATTCATTGGTATCATTAGTATCATCACCAACGCAACTGATGCTGAAATTTGATAAATTAAAATCAACGAAAATCCAAGCATCACGATAGATTGTATTAAAGTACTTAGACTAGAAATAAAAAATAAATACAAGGCATCTACGGTACTAAAAATACGATTAATCAAATAGGTCGGTTCGCGTTTAACATAGTCATCGTATTTTAAACGTTTCATTTTATCGAGTAATCGAAATAAATGTTCCGTATTAAATTTAACTGCAAAATTTTCTTTATACCGCACTAAAACAAACTGAACAAAAAAACCAATAACCATAGTTAGGAAAACATAGGAAATATTTTTCAAAGTTAAGTCATTTTGCGTTTTAATTTTTTGAAGCAGTATCGGAGCTATTAAAGAGACTATACTTGAAAGTATTGCTGTCAAACTTACTAAAACTATAAATTTACGATTATTTTTTATTATATTTTTCATCCAGCTTCCTTCTTCCTATCTTTTCCTAAACTATAACATAGGAATAGAAAAAACGCCATATAGTTTCCTTATTCTTCCTACAAACTAGGAAAAATTGTTTTTCAAAGTAAATAAGCTAGATTACGACACGTATTTTCTATATTTTCTGCCGTACTATTCAAGGCATTCTCTAATGTCATCACACCTGGTAGAATACTAAAAATAGAAGTAAATCCTTGATCATATAACTCATCAATCTCTTTTCCTACAGTTCCAGCCAAAGCGATTACTTTTTTATCATTTTTTTTGGCTAATTGAGCGATTCCTTGAGCCGCTTTACCAAATTTAGTTTGTTGATCGATCCTTCCTTCACCTGTAAAAACATAATCGGCTTCTCTTATTTTGTCTTCCAGTTGAGTTGCTTGGATCATTAAATCAATACCTGATTCTAAAGTGGCTTCAGTAAATGCTAATAAACCAGCACCTAAACCTCCTGCAGCTCCTGCCCCAGGAATATCTTTAACTTGCACTCCTATCTGTTCTTCAATAAGGGTTGCATAATAGCCCAAGTTTTGATCCAATTGTTTAACCATCTCAGATGTCGCTCCTTTCTGTGGTCCAAAAATAACAGATGCTCCCTGACTGCCACATAGAGGGTTTGAAACATCGCTTGCAACAATAAAAAGAGTGGTTTCTACCCGAAAGTCTAATCCTGATAAATCAATCGTTTCAATTTTGTTTAAATGACCTCCACCACGAGGAACTTCCTGAGCCTCTTTATCTAAAAATTTAACACCTACAGCTTGTGCCATTCCAGCCCCACCATCATTTGTTGCACTCCCACCTATTCCAATAATGATTTTAGAAAGACCTTCATCTAAACAAGCAGTAATTAACTGTCCCGTACCATACGTTGTTGTTTTTAAAGGGGCACGCTCACTTGGCCTTAATAATTCTAAACCACTGGCTAAGGACATCTCAATAACGCCTGTTTTACCATCGCCTAGAATCCCATAATAAGAAATAATCTCACGCCCTAAAGGATCTTGTACGATTGCCTTTTTAATTTCTCCATTTGTTGCATCTACTAAAGCCTGCATCGTCCCTTCACCGCCATCTGCCATCGGAACATGTAGGTATTTTTCATGAGGAAATCTTTTTTTTAAACCCTTTTCCATTGCAATACAAACTTCTTTTGCTGTTAAACTCTCTTTAAATGAATCCGGAGCTAATACAAATGTTTTCATTGATATTTTCCTTTCCTACTTCATTACCTTTAATTCTATTCTACAATATGGATTGAAAAGATACATAAAAAAATGTACCCTCATCTTTTAAGATAAGTGGTACATTTATTATCAATTTAAATTTAAATAATCACTTTATCTGCTGGATTACCCTCACGACCTGGTTTCATTTCAACGATGCCTTTGCTGATTGCACCAACTGGACAAACTAACGTACAGAGATGGCAACCGACACATTTTTCTAAATTACAATGTGGAATTCGGTTTTCATCATCCCAGACAATCGCTTGGTGAGCACCATCAAAACATGAAATATAGCAACGGCCACATGAAATACATTTATCTAAATCAATCACTGGATAGACTTTAAAACTACGGTCTAAATCTTCAGTTGGAAGAAAGTTTTGATTCGCTAGGCCGACTAGATCTGCTAAACGATCCACCCCTTGCTCCTCCATGTAGTGCATCAAGCCATTTTTCATATCTTCAACAATTCGGTAACCATACTGCATGATACCTGTTGTCACTTGAATTGTCGATGCCCCAAGTAAGATAAATTCAACTGCATCTTCCCAAGTTTCAATTCCACCAATACCAGAAATAGGTAATTCTTCAAACCCTTCAGCCGAACGTAATTGTTGCATGAACCGTAAAGCAATTGGTTTAACAGCCTTACCTGAATAACCTGAAATCGCTGATTTGCCATTAATTGCAGGCAAACCTACTTTACGATCTAAATCAATATTTGCAATTGATTTAATCGTATTAATGGTCGCAATTCCATCTGCTCCGCCTTCCATTGAAGCTTTCGCCACTGTAACCATATCCGTCACATTAGGTGTCATTTTTGCCAGCATTGGTAATTGAGAACCACGTTTTACAGCTGCACAATATTTGCGACAAAGCTCTGGATTTGTTCCAACATCAGATCCCATATCATGCGAAGTCATTTGCGGACAAGATAAATTCATCTCAATCATATCAGCTCCTGCTTCTTCAACCAAATGAGCTAGTTCTTCCCAATCCTCTTCATTGGTTCCCATAATCGAAGCAATCACAATTTTAGTGGGATAATTTTCTTTCAAACGGCGTAAGTCTGCTAAATTTTCTTCTAATGAATGTTCAGCAATTTGTTCCATATTTTTAAAGCCAACAAATGGAGTATTTTCTTTAGTCAAAATATCAAAACGTGGGGACACTTCATCCACGACAAAATGTTCAGGTCCAATTGTTTTAAAAACAACACCAGCCCAACCTTCATCGTAAGCTTTTGCACACATCTCGTAACAATTACCTACTGGTGAAGAAGATAATAAAAATGGGTTTTCAAATTTTACACCTAAAAATTCTATTGATAAATCTTTTTTAATCATTAGTTGTTACCTCCCAAATAATCATGAATTGCAGCTGCCACTTCTTTTCCTTTTTTAACTGCCCAAACCACAGTCATATCACCATGAACAATATCACCTGTTACAAAAACTTTTTCATCGGCCGTTTTATAACCACTTGTTAACACTTGGTTATTTTTAGTTTCAATGTTTAAGTTTTCAGCAGCTACTTCTTGTCCAACCGCTAAAATAATTTTTTCAGCTTCAATTTTTAATTCATTATTTAAATGACGATGTTTAAAAGTTACGGTCTTGCCTTCAACTGCAATCGGATAGTAACCATCAATAATCGTTACTTCATTTTTTTGAGCACCCGCTAATTCTTTTTTAGATGCTTTAAATTCGCAAAACTCCTCATAAACAACATCCGTTACATATTTCACACCTAATAATTTAAGCGACGTTACCACGTCCATCGCTACATCTCCACCACCAATAATAAGAGCATCTTTTGGTAATTCAATCTTACCTTGATTGGCACGAGCTCTAGCTAAAAAGGAAACCGCTGTTTCTACATTAGGATTGCCTTCAAAAATTTCGAGCATTTTTCCTTGGCTCGCACCGATTGCAAGAATCACCGCGTCATATTTTTCTTTTAATTCCGCCATCGATATATCTTGACCGATGGTTGTATTATAAATAATATCAGCTCCTAGGTTAACAATTTGCATGATTTCATGATTAACAATGGCATTTGGCAAACGATATTCAGGGATACCATAGCGTAAATAACCACCTGCCTGCTGACTTTTTTCATAAATGGTGACCTCATACCCTAACTGTAAGAGTGAAGCTGCCGCTTGTAATCCTGAAGGTCCACTTCCTACAATCGCAATACTTTTTCCGTTTGATTCACCTTTTTTAAGGATTTCCATTTCAGTCTGTCTCTCAAAATCAGTCACGAATTTTTGAATACCACCAATATTAATCGGGCGATCAATTTGAGTTCGAGCACACTCCATTTCACAGTATTTTTCAGTGGGACAAACCACCGCACAAATTGCTCCTAACGCATTGTTTTCTCGAATAGTTTCTGCTGCACCTTTAAAGTTTCTAAAACGTACGCTTCGAATGAATGATCCTGGATCCGTTTCTGCTGGACACGCCTTTGAACAAGGGGCATCTAAACAAAGTAAACATCTCTCAGCTTCTTCCATGATAGTCAACATAGAATAAGACGCTTCCATTTCTTCTAAATACTTATTAGTCATATCAAGTTTCCTCACTTTTTTTTATTTGGGTTTCTCCCACTATATAAGTTTAATTGTGATTAAATTCACATGTCGCTCCAAAAAAATAAACCTCTAAAATCTTTAATTAAACTTATTATAAACTAAACTTTTTGTTTTGTTTTATAAGTATATTCTACTCTTTTTTTAAAGCGTTAACAAGCTTTATTTTAGATTGAAATGGCTATTCGCCACCTTTGTTAATAGTAATTATCATCTAGGTATCTAAAACCCAAGCTATTGTACATTTTGATTAGAATTATTTTAAATTGAATTTTAAGTCAATCGAGCTTAAAATCAAAACATCGCCTATTTTAACTTAACAGACAAAAAGAGGCTGACCCAAAAGGTTAGCCTCTTTTTTATTATTTATACTTTTCTTCTAAAGAACTCATCCACTTGCCTAATAATGCTCCTAAAATAATCATTACAGCACAAGCAACATAATTTAAAAGTGTAAAACCGGTATAACTTGTTGGAATAATCATAATCGTTGAGGCAAAGACAATTCCTAAAATAAAATGAAAGAGTTTTGCATAAGCGATACTAAAAATATAGTCCATCACTTTAGACAAAGTTAAAACACAAGCAAGACCACCAATCGCTAAAGGAATTAAGACGCTAAAATCCACGTTTTTAATACCATCAGACATCGCTTTATACATGCCCATGTAAACTAAGAAATTAGAAGGGCTCAAGCCTGGGACAATCATTCCTAAACCAATCAAAGCTCCTGCAATCATCCACGTCCAGAAATTTTGCGTAATATTTCCTTGAAAGATTGAACTTCCATAAAAAAGAAAAGCAAAGCCCAAGATAAACGTCACAACCATCATCATAATGTCAGCATTTGAACGTCCTTTTTTACCGGCTTCTTTCCATAATGAAGGGACTGTTCCTACAATACAACCAATAAAGAACCAAAGAATGATCGTTTCATAATTTCCTAACAAGAAACTGACACCAAATGATAGTAGGAAGACACCAGTTAACCCACCTAGGCCAACAGGAATAAAGAAAAGAACATTCTCTTTAAAATTTTTAGTGATATGTGCTAAAAACGAAATAATTCGTTCATAAATACCAAAGATAGCAGCTAACGCTCCCCCACTGACACCAGGTAAAATAAAACCAGAGCCGATAAACATGCCCTTAATAAAGCGTAAAAGCCAATCTTTTGAATTTATTTGTTTATTTTCCATAATAACTCCTTTAGATCCTTTGTAAAAAATACAAGATTTAGCAAAAATGCCATTAATCTTAGTTTACACTAAAAAAAAAATTCTTCAATATAAATACGTTTCCACTATCAATCGCTTCGTTCTCCTTCTAAATAGTGACCTTCTTTAAGGTAACGTTGTAAATCAAATCCTTGATTTAACTCCGAATAGATCGAACAAATGACAAATAATTCTTTCCCCGCAAACGAGGTCCTTTTCACAACACCAGAAGAAGCTGGGATATGATGGTGACCATGAATCACTCCAATAATGGGAGACTCTCTAAATAAATTTTTCAAACCGTCATTCACGCAAATAAAATCACGGTGATACTTTTTATGCCGACGTGATAGTAAACTCAATTCACTAAAAAGAGGAGCATGTGAAATAATAATGGTCGGTGTTGTTTGATCTGTTTCGAAAAGTTGACTTAAGATATTCGTTAAGTAGGCTTGTACCCTTTTTTTCTGCTTGACAAAAGAAACAGGAAGGCTTAGGCCGATATAACGAATTCCATCTTTATAGTAGCTCTGATTGTTCAAAAAAATAAGCGATGGATAACGTTCCGTCAAACGTTGCTGACAACTCGTATATAGAGTAGCATCCTCAATTCGAAGAACGGAATAATCAATCTCATCACCACCTGTGAGGGCTTTAATAAAATCAGGCGATAGACAACTTTCAACCTCTAAAGCACATTCCAAAATATCATGATTGCCTATCACTGCAATGCCATTTAAGCTCTCATCTGTGGCATATGAGTTTGACAAATCTCCAGCTATAATATTAAAATGAGGGCTTTTTAATTCTATTTTACCCCGTGTTGCATGTAAATCAGAGACCACATTAATTTTAGCACTCGTCTGTTTCGTATTCGCTTTAACAAAATATTTTTTAAGCTGTTGAGGAGGAGTACTTTGCGCGCGGTAATTCTTACGTATTTGACTTAGTTCATCATGTTGTCCCATCGTTAAGTCTGATTTTCTTAACTTGGTTAAAGAAACTCCTGAAGTCAAAGAGAGATTACTCGTCTGAACTCGCTCTTGTGAAGCATCCTCCAATAAATAAATAGAATGACTTTCAATTTGCAAAGGAAGTACTGCTAAATCGTTTTGAATAAATTTGATAAACTCATCGATATAACCATGTATTCCCGTTTTCTCATTCAAATCATATAAAAATTTATATGCAAGTGTTGCTGATAGCGGTCCTGTTTCATCATGTTGCATCAAGCGGCCAACGACTTGGATTTTAAAATAAAGGTTGGTTTTCAACTTAGCCATCTCATACTCAACCTCAAGGCTTTCAGCATCAAAGTTTTCACCTGTTACCTGATAAAGACTAACCAAAAGGTAACTTAATAGATTAGCTTGGTGACGTTCTAAATAGTCATCGAGTTGTTGAGGGTCTTTTAAATAAAGAAAAACCGCTAGTTGAATGTACTTTCGTGAGGTATCGTAAGGAATGATTGAAAAATAAAAATCATCTTTTTTAGCAATCTTAAATGCTTCCTCAACCGTATCGAAAACCAATTCAAAGCTGTCGTTATCAACCACGATTTTATTACGACTTCGACGTTTATTTTTAGGATTTTCAGCTAATGTTGTCAAAAAGTCAACGGAACGCAATTCATTTTTCAAGGTCTTCTCTCCTTTTTCTTTCAAAGTAATTTCACTCATTATACCGTAGTTTTGATTTAAATTGGAACGCTTTTTCTTTGAGTGACTTCAGACTATTAATTACACTGTACCTATATTATAATAAAGAGACTTTTATTCTTATAAAGGAGACTTTAACTATGACACTAGATAATGACAAACAAATCGTTATGGCACTTGGGCAATCCTTACGAGCCGCTCGAAAAAAAAAGAATTTAACTATCGAACAACTCGCTAATCAATCAGAAGTAAGCAGCATTACCATTAGTAATATTGAAAACGGTAAATCCAATCCAACCGTTAGTATTTTATGGAAACTTGCAGATACACTTAATATTAATTTATCTAAATTATTAGGTTATACAAGCCCTAAAGCGACGATTTCTAGACTCACTGATCGACCCTTTATTAGTGAGTTAGAGTCAGGATGGTTGGTACAACCCGTTTTTCAAGAAGATAATATTGATGTATTCCGCGTTCGACTGTGCGCGCAGTCAAGTTATTTGATGACCACTCAATTTAAACATTCGACTGAAATCATCACTGTAATGAAAGGAAAGTTAATTTTAAAAGTAGCAGATAATAGTTATGACCTCGATGAATACGATAGCATTAATTTTAATTCAGGTCTCCCACATGAATATATTAACGAAACTTCAGAAGAAATTTTGATTAGCATTGTTGTTAAATACCAAAACATATAATATAATATGTAAGCACCTATTTTAATATATGTTTTGATTGGAGAGAAAAGAATGAGCAAAAAATGGAACATCGCTCTTTTGTTAGGAATTATTTTTGTTTCAATGAATTTAAGAGCACCGATTACCTCCGTGGGCCCCTTAGTCGGAATCATTAGTGAAAATCTCAACTTATCTGGAGGACAATCTGGCTTAATTACCACGATTCCTTTGATTTCATTCGCTATTGTTTCACCAATGGCACCCAAGTTAGCTAATCGTTTTCAAACAGAACGGACTATTTTTACAGCCTTATTAGTACTGATCATTGGGTTACTTTTAAGAACAATCCCAACTGTCCCTGGATTATTTTCAGGAACCATTATTGTCGGGTGTGCCATTGCGATTTGTAATGTACTCATTCCGAGTCTTATTAAAAAAGAATTTTCAGAAAAAAGCGGCCTAGTTACTGGTTTATTTTCTGTAAGCATGAACTTAACTGGAGCCATCTCCTCTGGTTTAAGCATTCCTATGGTTGAAAACTTTGGACTTACATGGAATAAAGCTCTAGGAATTTGGGTTATTTTAGCAATTATTGCTCTTATCAGCTGGTCACCCCAGCTTAAGCGTCACGACAAACCTACTGAAAATGAAACACAAATTGTTAAAGTTTCCCTTTGGCATTCGCCGCTTGCTTGGAGCGTAACTGCTTTTATGGGTTTACAATCCTTTATCTTTTATGTCATTGTCGCTTGGTTACCTGAGATGCTCGTTGGGCAAGGACTTTCACGAATTCAAGCTGGTGGAATGTTGTCCTTGCTGCAATTCACCATTTTACCAACGACTTTTATTGTCCCGATTATTGCTCAGAAAGCTAAAAATCAGCGGCTTTTCGTTGCGGGAACAGCTCTTTTCTTTGCACTAGGTATGTTAGGACTCATGAGTAGTCAATCTTCTCTGATTGTCATCCTAGCATGTATGAGTATTGGTATCGGTGGCGGTGCAGCTTTTAGCCTCGCTATGATGTTTTTCAACTTACGAACACGAAATGCTCAAGAAGCAGCTGAACTTTCAGGGATGGCTCAATCAATGGGTTACATCCTAGCAGCCGTTGGTCCTTTCCTTTTTGGTGTAATGCACGATCAAACAGGAAATTGGCAATTTTCATTAGTTTTATTACTTCTTATTTCGATCGCGCTCCTTTTTACAGGATTAAAAGCCGGAAAAAACGAAGTCATTGGTCAATAAAAAATAATTGGAGCACTTTTGATATCGATGAAAAATTTCATCTACCAAAGAAGCACTTTCTACTGAATTGATTTTAATCAAATTCAGTAGAAAGTGCTTCTTATTATTTGAGGTTCATTCAAAATTTCCCCACTTGATTATGTTTTATTTTAAACCAAATTGTTTTACAATTTGTTCGCTCACAGCTTCCGGCGCTAACAATGTATTATCAATTTTTAGGTAAGGGATTTCTGGAAATAAAGTCAACATTTCATCTTCTAAACTAACCAAACGATGTTTCTGATGCGTTGTGACTAACTCCTTCTCAGAAAAATAGAGATTACGTTTTGATGGTTTCGCTAAAAGTCGAGTTTCATGGCAATTTCGTTTTAAGCGTTCTTCTAAATCAGCTACTAATTCAACAAAATAAACCGCTTCATCTACTTCTGTAAAAATTGCTGCAATTTCAGCTAAATAATCAAGATTGTCTTGAAGATCAAATGCAATCAACAAGGTAAAAATAATCGAATCCGTCATATTTTGTTTTTTATTTTTAACAAAGGATTGAAACAAAGCAATCCGAGTCGCATCAGATAAAGCAAAGGTATCTTCCGTATAGCCTAAAAAATTTGCAAACAAATCAATCGTTTGGTGGTTAAAAAGTAACTTGCCATCGATTCTCTTTTCAAGTTCTCGCCCCACTGTCATTTTTCCAACCGCTTGAGCCCCAATCAGTACAATCAAAGCCATCTAATTTCCTACTCTCTTAATTTTCACATTTATAGAGCTAATTCTAACATATTACGATCAATAATTTCAGCAATATCACCAACAACTTGCTCACTGTAAGAAACATCATATCCTGTCGTCATAATCGTCAAATAGTACGGATTTTTTTTGTCTTTTACTAGAGCCACATCCGTACTTACAGTATACATTGGCATCCAACCTGTTTTGTGATTGACATCAACACTGGGTATTCCAATCGCTACTCCATCATCAAAGATACTTTCTTGTAACCATTGATCTAATAATTTCATATTTGGATTATCTTTTTTAAGTTCATTAACCATTTTCATTGACTGCGTTAAAATCCGTGCACTTGAGAAGGCCCGATTGTTTGGTGATTTCTCATCCAATCTACCTAAATAATCAATAAAATTTTGTTCACCAAGATAATTTAACAACATGAGATAAGCGACATTATCACTATAGCGAATCGTTAACTCTGCTAACTCTTTAATCGTATATTCTTTTCCAAAAGGTTCAAACTGAATAATCCCAGTTCCATCAATTTTAAATTGACTTGTATAAGTTAATTTTGTATCTAGTTGAACTTCATCTTCGTCAACTAATTCCATCAGATAAGCAATGAATGGTAACTTGATACTGCTGGCTGTTCGTTTTATTTCATCTCCGTAAAAACTATAGGTGAACTTTTCATCAACCGTTTCAACAAAGAGATTAATTTCGCCACCTTTTTCCTTTACAAATTGTTGTAACTCTTTATCTAATTTTTGCTTAAACTCTTTTTTCGTTAATTTTTTTACTCGGTGACGTTCACGTGCTTCTTTATATTTTTTTCGAGGCTCTAATTTATTTTTTTGAATATAACCTTTCGCTGGGTCACTCACGATTTCAACCCACTCGTCGCTCCCTTCAACGGGTCGAACTGAAACTACCGCTCCCTTTTATAAAAGATTTTCCGATGCTGCTTTTTCTTCCAAATTTAAATAAGGATACACCGATTCTACGACTACTTGTTGTTCTTCAAAAACTGTTTTCTTATTTACTTTTTGTGTTTTTGGCTTCTTTTTTTCTTTTTGAATAATTTCATGTTTTACTTCACTTTTTCCTAGTTTAGTCATCTGCTCAATAAAAAAACTCACACATACTAAACCAATCACAACCAAACAAAAGAAGATAAACTTCTTTCTAGACACCTTAATCACTCCTTTTTCCTCTTACCTATATCAACTTTTTTGAATTTTTACCTCTCTAATTAATATACAGGTTATTATTTGCAAAAAAAAGCGAATCGTGCGAAAATCTGTAAAGTTCATGACTAAAAAGAGATTCTATTTTACTTAGTGTAACGTTTATTTCGTTTAAAGTATATTAAAAAGAAAGGAGATGATAAAATGCACCCCTCATTAAACATTCCAGAATGGATTAGCATATTGTCAATTTTAAGCTTAATCCTTGCCCTGTTTTCATTTATCTACGTCGCAAATGACATCAAAAAACACCCTCAGAGTATGAAAGTCATGAATTACGTTTGGCCGATAACTACTCTTTTTGGGTCGTTTATTTGGGTTCTTGCCTATCAAAAGCCGGGTTTGTTTGGGCCTTTGTCTTAGCCTATATCATTGGCGTTAGTTTTCAATATTTTGCAATTGTACCTATGAAACACCTCGGTCGTAAAGAAGGAATCATCGCAGCTATCAAAGCCGATACCTTTTCACTAACGGCTTGGCAAGTTGGAATGTACGCTACTGTTGCCTTTTGCCAACTTTGGCTCTTTCCCCATTGGTTTGGTGGTCGAATTGAACCAACCACCCCTGTTTTTTGGTTCATGATGCAGATTGCCATGTTAGTTGGTTTCTGTACCGCTTATCCAATGAATTGGCTTTTAATCAAAAAAGGAATTAAAGAAAGAATGTAAATTCTTTTAATAAATAGGAGGGTAAAATTACTTAAAGCACGACAACGTAATTTTACGCTCTTATTTCTATCGTTAATTTCAGTTTATTGAATGAATATTGTTAAAAAAAGCTTTTCTATGCTTAACTTTATTAATTCGACAGTCATCAAAAGATGTATACCACTCGTCTTTTAACTAAAAAATAAAGGATAAAAAATCAATCTTAAAAGAGAAAAGATAAGTCACCAAATTCGTGTAACCCTGTACCAAATTGATCATCCTCTTTCTTCCTCAACATCAGTGCTGCTACTTTGGCTTTTTCAAGTATCTCAGGTTCCATCCCAAGTAAATGATGCGAGCCAAAGACTCGATTTATATTTTCTAACTTAGCTAATTTTAAAATTGAGTTTAGCAAGTCTTGAGGTGACGTTGATGGATAGAACGCGTAAATTGGTGCCTCACAATACAACAAATCACCCGTAAATAGAAAACGATGTTTCCTATCTAAGATGGAAATATGCCCTGGAGAATGTCCTGGTGTATGAATGATTTCCAGCTCTCTATTCCCCAACGAAAGAACCATCCCATCTTTTAAAAGAAGAGTTGGCTTTCCTTGATACGGTACAAATTTTTCAACATCAAACTCTTTAGGTAAAGGTTGTGTCAAATCACGGCATAAATCTTTTCTAACTTGAGCTAAAGAAGGACCTTTAATCCCATTTTCAAGCCAGTCTGCATCTTGAGGATGAACTGCTATCTCAGAAAACGAACCGTGTGAGCCAATATGATCCGTATGAACATGCGTTGTTAACACTAAAATCGGTAAATTAGTCAGCTGTTTTGTCACTATTGAAATGTCCTTAATTCCTAAGCCAGTATCTATCAAAACAGCTTTTTTTGAGCCTAACAATAAGAAAGAGTGAACTTCTTCCCAATGGCCGTATTCACTAATCGCAAAGGTATCTTCATTCAGTTGTGTCACTGTAAACCACTCATCTTTTAACAAAACGATCATTCCTTTTTATAAATTCATTTCAATTTAAGTAGTTCCCTACCGTTATATTTAATACCTTCCTCAATTATTCCTAGTCCTACTTGCTTCTGTTTTTCTACTCAACCATTCATTTATTTTCTTTTTTTATTCTTGATAGGTTCGCTCAAGTCGTTCAAGTGTTTTATTATATTCTTTTTCCATTGAATCATAGGTCTCGACTTCTGCTTCATCGATTTCTGCTTTATCAATCGATACATCGTCCATATCGATATCTGAGATCACCTCAATCTTAGGAATTGGGTCCTTTGATTGATCACTGAGCAATTGTTCTTTGCCAAACTTAAACGTTCTAGCTTTTCTACCTTGCATCATAACTTTAAAAGCACTATTCATTAAATAAACTCTCCCCTGATTAGCTGTCTCATGAGGAAATGTCGTTGGTGCATACGTCGCATCAACATAAGAAGGACTACCTATCCATGTGGCAATCGATAACTCAGAAGACGCCATAGCGAGAAGTGAGTCGGGGGATTTAGTTTGACTATTTGGAACGGAACTTTCAAAGTTACTTGATCCTGATTTCATGACATAGGTATTTTGATTGAAACCTGTATACCTAGGTCCTGCATAAGGTTCAGAACCATTACTCGCTGTCACCCCTTTCAACATACTAACTATCGTTTGAGCCGTTGATGAACTCATCGTCCGTCTAGCCTCTGGGTCGGATAATTTTATTTGTACCGAATCCGTCTGAACACTTTTAATTGTTGTTGGTTCTACTCGGACACCATCATTGCCAAAGACACTAAATGCTGAAGATAGAGCTAAAACATTCGTCGGATAATTAATCGCCTGTTCTGGATTGTATCTCGCTCCATTTGGATTATAAGAATTTAATCCCATTGGCTCCATCATGCTATTTTTTTGTTGATCGTTCGTCATTTGAAAAGCTTCTACAGCAGCTGTATTTAAAGACAAGCCCAGTGCAAATGAGGCACTAACATTCCCAAAGTTTTGATTACCATAATTTTTTACCTTCCAATTTCCGACAGAGAAAGAGGTCCCATTTTGTATTGAACTTGGTGTAAGTCCAGCATATTCAACAGCTGGAGCATAATCCAATAACGGTTTGATGGTCGAGCCTGATGACCTAGTTGATGTGTAGGGAATTAAAGGATTATTCGAGTTAGTCGCTAAGCCAATAATATGTCCAGTTTGTGTATCAACCACAGATATCGCCGTCAAACTCTCCTTATGTTCGATATAGCCATTAGGGAGTCTATTATCTTGAGGATAGGTCCCGACAGCTATTTTATGCAATTCTTTTAGTTGCTGGCTGTCGGCATAGGTCTTGACTTCAATCGTCACATTTTTAGGTAGATTTAATTGGCTTAATTCATCTTTCACTTTTGAAACATAGGCTTGGTATTCTTTTGGTGTCCCTTTTTGATTATAACTTTTTAGTGAAAACTCGCCTTTATCATCATTTACAACAGTAGAAGCTTGATCGTAGATTTCCTCACTAATCAGTTCATTCTCTTTCATAATCGACAGAACAATCTGTGTCCGGTTTTTTCCAGCTTTATCAAAATCTTGGATATAAATCGACGGTGATTGACCAAGACCTGCCATAAAGGCGATTTGAGCAACTTGCATCGGGTCATTTGAATCAATTTTAGATAAATCATTACCAAACAATTCAATAGATGCAGCTTTAACCCCTACCGTGTTTGGAGTTAAACGCAATTCATTTAAGTAAGCTTTTAAAATATCTTCGCGATCATATTTCAATGCCAACTTCCTAGCATCTATTAATTGAACAATTTTGTCAGATACTGAGTTCTTATTGTTGTGACCAAATACCATAATCTTGACTAGCTGTTGTTCTATGGTAGACCCTCCTCTGGAAACAACATCTTTCCCTAGTTTCCTTTTAACTTGAGATATGACCGCTCCCATCGTTCCTTTAATTGAATAACCATTTGTTTTTCTCGTATAAAAGGAACTGTCCTCCACAGCTAAAAGTGTCTCTAAATACAACGAATCAACATTCCAATTTTTTTCATATTTAATAGGATCAAATTTAACAACTACTGTGTTTTTATCTAAAGGTTCATCATTTCTATCCAAAATAATAAAGGATTGTGTTATTTTTTGATCAATATTTTGTATTTCAAGAAGAGAGCTATAAGGACTGTATTGTTTGCTAATGATAAACATACCAATTGATACCAATAAAATAATCGTCAAAGCCATCAGACTCAAAATCATCAGTATCCTATGACGCCGTTTCTTAGTTTTCAAACGTTTCTTCATTTTTTTCTTATTTAACATCAGGAGACTCCTTTTCCGCTCTAATTAGTCACTCTTTTTTCAGTAGTACTTGAGGTTTCCTTAGTACTATCAGAACTATCCGTTGACGAAGTCGAGATTGAGCTGCTACTCGAATCCGATGACTCTTCTTCTTTTTCTATCGGTTTATTTTCCACCGTAATCTGAATCGTAGAATCTTGAATAATGTAATCATATTCTAAATGAGAGGGGTCTTGACGAATCACTTTACCTTCTTTATCATCATCCCATTCCTCTGTTTTTCTCTGACTTTCGGGAACGCTATCACCATTTCTATACCTTTTATTAGTGTAACCTTGGATACTTATATTTAGTTTAAGTTTCGTTAATTCGTTTCTCGCTTGCTCAACAGTCATCCCCACTAAATCAGGTACATCGACCGATTTATCAATCTGTTCTTTATTCTCAGAAAGATTGAACTTAAGTTCTTCGTATTTTTCTTCAAATTCTGTGACCATTATCTTTGATTGTAAATAATCGTTAACTTTGTACACATAGTCATCCAGTTCCAATCCTAATCGCGTTTCTGGTCTAGGGATGGGTTCTGTGAGATTATCATAATTAACAAACATGGATTTAATCTGATTCACTTCCATAAAATTATTATTTATTTCTTCCAATAAGTTAACTGATTTCTTAAATATTGGTTCACTCGTAACAGAATGCATCCCTTTTTGAGTATATATTTTATTCAATAAATCAAGCAGTGTTAAGATTTCTTTATAATGTTCCTCTGGCTGTTCCAGTCTTAATTCCTGAAAAGCAATATCCGCTTTTTTATGCTGTTTGGCTAACATTTTCTTATAATATAAACCATATAATTCCTCAATATCAGCCTCATTGATAATAGTAACACTTTCTTTTAAGTCTGCTATCATATGATCAATATCTGAAATTTTAACTTTTCCTTCGGTAATATCTAACACATTATCTTTCGCATTTTGTAACTGCTTAACTTTCGTATCATTCGCTTCATAGAGCCACGAATCAAACGCCTCATTCTTCAAAGCACGCACTAGTTTAATATTGGATTCGTCAATTCTAGTTAAAGCGTATATTTCTTCCTGAGTGATATTATTCGCCTCTGGTATGTTACTAATATACTGATACGCGCTAAAGAAAAAATACAAACTCAAACAAGTAAGCAATATAAAAATTGAATAAACAATTTTTTTCCCTCTATTTGACTTTTTTCTAATTTTTTTATATTTTTTTATTTTTGTTTTCTTCAACCTCTAATATCCTTTCCATGGATAATCCATATAATATCTTGTTCTAGTCTACATTTAATTATACACGATAACTTACTAAACTTAACTATCTCTTTTAATCAATTCCTTTTCAAATACTTTTTTAAAATTATAACTAGTTATTTTTACCAGAATACAGAACACCGAATGATGAAGTATCTAAAAAATAATATCTTAGAGATATAAACGAAAATGTCAGTATTGAAAAAAATATTCAGCTACGTACTAATACTTCCTATATCTTTTATTAAGTATAACCTATGCAAAAATATTAAATTATTTGTGAAAATTGTTGAAATTAACCAATCAAATCACAAATTTTACTTTTTCTATGATAAAATATATCAATAAATTGGAGGGATATAATGACTATCGATTGGAAATTATTTAAAAAATTTACACTTTTATTTATTGGGATTAGCGTGACTAGTTTTTTACTTGCTTATTTTTTAAAACCGAATGTTAATGATTTTCTAAATTTAGCAGATAGCAATAATAAATTAGGGATTGTATCAAATAGGACTGAAAAATTAATACAATATATTGTTAACAATGGTTTTAAAGTCCCTTTTCAAATATTCTTGCTTTCACTTATCCCTATTCCATTACTCTATTTCTTACCGGTACTTTTAACAGCAGTAGTTACTGGAATTGTTTTCTACATCCCGTTTATGCCTGAATTAGAAGGGAAGTTATCTTTAGTAAATATAGTGTTAGGTATCATCCCCCATATGTTCATAGAAGTTTTCGGTTTTTTGATTGTTACATGTGGCGTATATTATGTAAATAAAAGTATCCGTAGTAAATTATTCAAAAAAAGTTCAAGCAATTTGACATTTATTGAAAGTCTTAAACAACTTTTTTTCATGTATTGCTGTTTAGCTTTACCAGCATTGGTTATGGCAGCCTTTATTGAAGCTTTTATAACCCCTTTAATTAGTTAATTATTTGATATCATCGCTCAATGATAAATAGGACTGAAGAGAATTAAAAATTCTTATCAGTCCTATTTTTAGGTTTGTACAATAAATCGTGTGGATAGAAAAAATCTATTCATACGATTTTTTTATTTGGATAACAAAAGAGACATCCTATTTGGTAAAATAAAGTCGATGAAAACCATTTTACAGGAGGATGTCCCTATGGATAATAATACTAGAAATTTATTAGGATTAACAGATAAAAACTTCGTTTTTGAAGAAAATTGGTTAAAAAAATAAAAGGAAGAGAACGACAAATTATTAAAGGAAAGCTAGTAGATACACCAAAATTCTGTCCACAATGTGGTGTAATCAACAATGGGTCCATCATAAAAATGGAACGTATACTACGAATAGTCAACTTCCTTCTTTTAATCGTTACCCAACTTTTTTAAATATTCTAGAAAAGCTCGTTTACAAGTAAAGTTCATTGTAATGGATATGAATGCCAACTATGGTGCGTTACTAAAAACCGTTTTTCCAAATGCTCAAATTATAATTGATCGATTCCATACCATTCAACATATTAATCGAAACTTAAATCAACTCAGAGTCACTGTCATGAATACCTTTAGATACAGTGTTTCTGAAGAAGCAAAAAAATACTGGCGGCTTTTATTAAAAGATTCTCTCTCCCTTGATTTTAAAAATCATTACTATCGTAACTTCTTAAACTTTAAACGCCGTATATTTTTACAGCAAGGATTAGCTTTTATCATTAAATAACAAAAAACAGAGTTTTTACACTCTGCTTTAACTTTCATTTTATTCAATTTAGGAACTCATCTACACGATTTGACGAAGAACCAATAAATCTAGCATAAAACTAGTAAAGATATCAAGCATCGTTTGTTATTTCTTTATTCATTCATTTCTTTTCTTCTTTTTTCTAATCTTTTTTCCTCGTTTATAGTTTCTATAACACCATCCTCCTTGAATAGAACGTATATAAAAAACAGACCTATCGGAAGCCATGGGTTCATCAGAAAACCCGTTTTGTAGTACAAATAAAATATTCCAATCATAATAATAGCAAAGAATAGCCACATACTAATGATAATGGCTAATGTGTCGAAAATCGTTGAAAAGAAAAGTCTTGTGTACCTCATTTTAAATTCCTCCAAATTAATTGTATAGTAACTAAAAATTCTTTTTAATTCTGACAAGCCTCTATGATTTTTTTAATTATACTTTACAATGATTGATGTTTGCAATATCAATTTGAATAAGTGTCAATTAATCCCCTTTATATCAAAACCCTAAAACAAAGTCACTCGCTTTTTTGATTTTAATTTTATCCTCGTCTCCAATTTTAGAAATAAAACGTCCAATTATCTAATGCCCTCCAATTGAATTATCGATGTGTGTAAGAGTTTTTTGTATGAATAGGCTACATTTGACTAGACAGAAAAAATAAGGTGTGATAAAAATAAGAAAATACACTGAAGGAAATGTCATATCAGAACGTAGACCAAGAAAAACTTTTACAAAAGAATTTAAACAACAAATGGTAGATCTTTACCAATCAATAAAACCTAGAAAAGATATTTTAAGAGAATATGATTTAACACCATCAACTTTTGATAAATCGGTCAAACAATATAATCAGTCAGGTTCATTCAAAGAAAAAGATGATTTGACGCTGGAAGAAAAAGAATTGCGTGAATGACGAAAACTAAATAAAGAGTTGATGATGGAGAATGATATTTTAAAGCAAGCAGCGCCGATACTTGGATGAAAGTAGAAGTTGTTAGAAAAAATAAAGAAAAGTACAATGTATCAGTGATGTGCCGAAAATTAGAAATTTCTCGTGGAGCTTATTATTATGAAGTCAAAAGAAAAGAATCAGAGGCTGTATTAGAAAAAGTAGTCATTGAGTCATTTACGAATAATCGCAACTCCTACGGAGCAAGACGGATTAAAGATGATTTAAACGATTAAAGATTCATTGTTTCTAGGAGAAACATACGACGAATCATGAATAAGTTCAATTACATTTCGTGCTATACAACACTGAGACTCAGAGCTCAAGTAACGAATAAAAATGAACCAAAAATCGCTAATGTCTTATCACGTCAAGAGGAAAAAAATTCGACAACTAAGGTATTGACGAATTATTAGATGTATTTCAGACTAAACGTTTTTTATCACGTCCTGGTTGTCCTTATGACAACGCCGTGGTCGTTATAACATCTTTATCAGATGGATACAAAGTGTTTAGAGGAACTACAAAATACGACAAGAAGTCAAAAGAGGTTAAAGAGTTTCATTATCCAATAAGGAATTGGAAGCGAGCGGGATTTCAAGAACCTACCGCTATTGACATTAGCAAGTCTAAAAAAAGTTCTCTATTCGGATTTAGACATTCGAAAAAAGGAACACTAAAAATTACAACAAATTAGAGCTGGCTAAATTTGCGAAGAATTATTACAACAATTTAAAATAAGCACGTGCTCAGAGATTGTTTCTGAGTGCTTGCTTATTTTTTTAATGTACGATTATACATAAAAGTGATTTAAACTATTAATAACGATTGGTTCTTTATCCATAGTACGGTATTATTTATTTAACAAATACATAGCGAGGGGAAATATTATGAAAGAAAGTTCGGGTATGGTACAAGCGGTGGGAATTATGGTTGCTATCTTGTATGCGATAATAATGTTAACTGTTGGAAGAGTTCCAACAATGGAAGAACAAGAGAGGGCAAAAGAAAATGAGAAAGCAGAGCTTTTAGTTAAACAAGAACAACAACGGCTAAAGGAAGAGAAATATAAATACGAATCTATTCCTACAGGCCTTTTCACAGAAAGTGGAGAAAGTATAATTTCTATAGAAACTCAAAAAGAGTGGTATGGCGCGGCTGAGAACTTTGAACTAAAAGAAACTACTTTGAGAAATGGAGATAATTTAACTTTGGAATTTTTAATACTCGAAGGTGTTATGGAGGAAAGTTATGCAGATGTGGTTTTTAAAAGAATAAAGCAGGCGAATTTTGATAAAATCAATTTCGAATTTGTAGAGTTTAATACCAATAGACAGGAGATAACTTTAGAAATATAAGGTTTGACGAAGAAAATAGCACTGTGTCTGTAGACGTAACCGTTAAGTTTGATGAGACCATTTCGTATGTATACCCAGAGAATGGGATGGGTTTTGAAATGCTTTCAACGAGGGATGGAAGTATACGAAAAGGCGGCAATGCTATATATTTATTCAAAATTGAAAAAGATCTAAACAGACCAGAGCCAAAAGACGACGGAACTGTAAAAGGTAGAGGAGATGTCGTTAAGCAACAATCTCCTCAAGAAACATCTTGGACTAAAGAAACTTACACTGAGGGAGAAGATACAACTATCCCTTTAAACGACGGAAATATAGAGGATTGGGATCACATTCTTGACGAGGATCAAATTGAAGACGGCGTAGCTGCTGATGGAGAAGGTATTTATGATTAATACCTTCTTTTTTTTGAGCAAAAAAGCTACTGCTTTCGATTGTACAACCTCAAAAAAACACCCCCTAGCACAAGCTAGAGAGTGTTACGTCCGAGTAGTTTTAATTCCCTTAGAATAAGCATTTATATAAACTTGTAATTATTTGTTAGCTAAGTTATAGAATGAAGCTAAGCCTTTATATTCAGCTACTTCACCTAATTGGTCTTCAATACGTAATAATTGGTTGTATTTAGCAATACGGTCAGTACGGCTAGCAGAACCAGTTTTGATTTGACCAGCGTTAGTTGCAACTGCGATATCTGAAAAGACTGTTATATCAACGTTTAATCTCTCTATTTATATGTTAATTTCATTATACTGACTTGAGAGAAATTAGCAAGAGCAATACAGGTTGTACGGCTAAGTAGGAAATATATTAAATAACAAATATCAATACATATGTGAGAACTTATCTAATATAGGAACTTTTAAATCTAATAAATAATTTCCTACCCCACATTCTATATCTCTTCTAAATCCAAAACCTATTTTTGATAAGGGAAATACTAACACTAACTCCTCATCCCATTCTTCATGAACATAGTTAATGATTTTTCCAGAAGTATTTTCAGAATTAAAATTTATATCTGCTCCTGCTGCAACAACACCTAAGCATCCACTTTTAGTAAACTTTAACCAAACCAAGTGCCTCTCATCATTCAAATCATATTTATTTTTTAAACTATCATAGAAATTTTTCATATTTTTTTTATCAGATAAATCAAAATGTACCCCATTTACTTTTATAATTTCTTGAATTGAATAAGTTTCAACGTTAAGTTGTTTTAAAAAGTCATTCACTTGATCTATCAAATATAGAAGCATATCTACCTGCCTCTCAAAGGAGTCATTAAATTTTTGAAACATATCCTTTTCACTTACTGCATACTCAAATCGTGTTGAATCACCATTAGCTATACTTCCTGTAATTCCTGATCGCCTAGGTCTAGTACAATCATAATTTTCTTTTAAAATCATTCAAAAAAACTCCTTCTTAATTGTTAAAATACATACTCAAGACTATTTTGTAATTCTGTATTCTTTCCTCTATACATTAAGAAAGAGCACTTAACACAGTTGTTAAATGCTCTTATTTAATATACTTTATACATGATTTACAAAATCAATAACTTTTAACTTCATTCCCTTAGAGATTGGGTATTTTTTTATTTTACTAATCATTTCTTCTTTTGAAAATGTTTTTAATTGTTCTTCTACAACCAATTTTGTAATTTTTTCATATCCAACTTCTGTAATCTTATCTGCTGAAAGGCCTATCAATAGCAGTAAACCCATTCCTCCAATCATTCCAAATGGGCCCAAAGCTGCTAAAGCTGAGGTTAATGCAGCCGCACCTGCTAATCCTGTAGCATTCATTGCAACTAACAAAATGATTGCAGGCATTCCAAATCCTGCAAGTTTTTTTACTAATTCATCCACTTGTAATTCCTCCTTTATCATATAATTATTTTTTTCACATTAAACTTATGCTAGAAGCATAAAAACAAATTTGATATTTATTTTTCCACATGATGGCTAGTAAATCAATTGTTGATAAAATAATGATTTTATAAAGTACTAATCTAACGATACATAACTCTTATCATTTTCACTGTTATAAATGATTCTAACTTTCTCAGGCTTGGTTATTTGAACTGGCTCTTCCAATAATAAGTCTATATGGCTATTTAATATTTGAGAAAAATTAGCTTCTAAGTAATCATATTTTTTTCTCTCATCACGAATAGCTTGAACAACCCCTACTGTTTTTCGGACACTTTTTTTGGTCTGCGATTATTTTCTAATTCAATTTCATAAACAACTCCATGATCACTGTGCCATGACTTAATACTTTCAAATAAATAGAGTACTTTTTTTCTTCAATATTATATCCGTTAAAAGCCATTGCTATTGATCTCTCACCTTTTCCTAAGATCAACTCAATATTTCCAAGTTCTTGAAGAGACATCATCAAACTAATCAAGAATTTTATTTTCTTATCCAGATCTCTACTTTTTTTTCATACTCTATGATTTTTTTCTTATTCAAAGAAACTAATTCTTGATCAATTTGAAGTAACAGTTGTTCAATCAACTGAGCTATCTCACCTTTTAAATTTTCAATTCGTATAAGTTTATGTTGTCTGACTTCTTCACTTCTCATAATCTCATCGCTAAATTTTGACAACTCCATAACATCAACAATTTTTGTAATAACATTACTTTCAAATTCATTTTTTTGAAACTCACTTATGCTTTTAATTTCATTTTCAATAGTTTGCAGCCTAGAATTTATTTCTGACATATAGTACTGTCCTACCATAATAGAAGCTACATTCATTACAGATGATACAGTTCCCATAACACTACCTAACTTAGTTCCTAAGTCTACTGGTACAAGATTAGCTTGTCCTGCAATTCTTCCATTTTCATTTTTATAAAAACCTCTCACAGCTCCATCTAAATCACCTGATTTAGCAAGCTCCACTCCATTAGGTATTATTACTTCAAACAGCCCATTTGCGGGTATTTTGTGTTGATTCAAATAGCTAGCAGATTCATTCGCGATAGTTGCACTAAAGAACTCACATGTTCTTTTTTATTACTCTTCTCATGCTGCTCTATGTAGTACAACCATATACCAATAAGTAATACTATGACTACAATCCAATTACGTATTCCATAAATACCTCCAAATAAATGTTATCTATCAATATTATATCAACAATAAGTATATAAACCTATATACAATCATACTAATATGCGAGTATTTACCATACCTGTAAGTAACTTATCAACTTTTACATACAAAAAAAGAAGGTATAAAGAATTTCTCCCTACACCTCACTTCATTAAGTTTTTAAGTTGCTATGACAACTGGTTGATTTTTAATCCTATCTAACATCTAATGTACAAAATGACTGTTTTAATCTTTAGTTAGATTCACAAGATCTATTACAAATGGATATGCACTTAAACTATTGTTCATTGAACGTAAATCAAATTGAAGCTGTAATAAGTTAACTCTATACTGAGGTGTATTGTCACCAGGATATCTTGGATTCAGTCTCTTATCGATCCAATTCTTATCTAACAAATCTTTTAGCATTCGATTCATCGTAGATTTTGAAATTGACAAAAGTGTTTCTTCAACTAAATCTACACTGGATATGTGCATCCAACCGTACCTCTCTTCACCAATAAGATTAAAATGTAGAATCGAATCTGCTTTTTTATTTCCATTTTGTTGAAATCTATTAATCTCTTCTTGTACAAATTCAACTGAGTTCTCTATATTTTCAGATTTAGATATAAGTTTATCTAAAACTATCGCCTTATTACTATCTTTTGTTAACTCAACCAATTCTCTTCTTAAACGAGACGTTCTCTCAGGTCTATTTTCAAATTTATTAAACCCATAGAATCCATTTGTATAGTTAAATTTATCTAGACTTTCTGTATTCATAATTCTTCCCCTTAAATAACATGTTTTTTATTACTGTTGTTAACTAAATCTGCTTCTAATCTCTTCTTTTTCCTCTTCCGTTAAAGAAAGAGCAAACGGTATCTCTTTAAGTGCAACAACTCTGGTAATCATTGATGCTATAACCTCTTCTATGTTCAATCCAAGTTTACTTGCTATGTACTCTGCTTGTTCAAATACATTACTATCAACTTGAATCTCAATATTTTTTTTAACTTGATTCTTATCCATCCCCATCTCCTAACTCTTTCTTATTAAAATACCAATACTCATAAAGGTATGTTATCTTTGTACACCAAGTATTCTATACTATCGTCGATTGATATTCAACAAATTTAATTCGCTAAAATTATAAAAGGTGTCAATTATACTATATATAAAAAACTTAAACCGCCTTATCTGTCCTTTTGAAACCCCTTCGTATATTTACATTTCATAGAGTAATCAAATATGAAAATAGGTGTCAATACTACTGTTATTAATTTTTAAAATTTGGTGTGAGTAAACCAACTATATCTTTAAAAATAAAAAAGATCGACCTGTTTAGAGCCTATTATCCCCCTAGGGACAAGCAACAGATCGATTCTTACTTATATTCAATTTTATAATTTTTCAATTATCTGATCTAAATATTTCTCAAACAATTCATCTTCAACATAGAATAAATCCTTGGCGTACTGTTGACTACTTTCTTCATCAACAAAACGATAATCTCCTTTTAATACATCTTTAGTAAAAATCTCATTCAAGTTAAACATAAATTGTTGAATAGGTTACACTTAGTTGAACAAAAAAGATAAGGTGTCTATACTTAATAAA
>NZ_JBQEIL010000004.1:117588-216787 GCF_052102835.1 Vagococcus sp. | reverse complement strand
AAAACACCTACACATTTGGTTCGTCTTACTTTGTTCAGTTTTCAAAGGTCTATTTCTTTGTCGCGTTAGCAACTTTTATATCATATCAAACCGTTTATGACTTGTCAAGCATTTGTTTTTTTAAAATGTTGAGACGTCTTAAACGACTTTATTAGATTAACACATTTGTTTCTCTAAGTCAACCACCAATATAAGATAACGAGTTACGTCTTAACGACAAGAATTACTATACCAATTTTTCATTATCTCGTCAACTAAAATCAGCGTTTTTAATAAGTTCCTACGTTTTTTAAAAAAACAATAAAGAATTCTATTACTTTCATTAATATGAAGAAAGCAATAGAATTCTCTTTTTAATCTCTAATTACTCTTCTTCTGTTTTCATTTTGTTTTGACACTCAGGACAAATTCCATAAAGTTCCAGACGATGGTCATTGATTATGAAACCTGTTAACTGCTCTGTTGCTGATTCTACATCTTCAAGCCCTGGATAAAAAATATCTTCAACTTTTTCACACACTTCGCAAATAGCGTGATAATGTTTCGTTGATGTAAAGTCAAAGCGACTCGACGAATCTCCATATGCCATCTCAATCACAAAACCAATATCCGTAAATAATCTTAAATTATTATAAACAGTGGCCACGCTCATGTTTGGAAATCTTTCTTCTAAATGTTTATAAATTTCATCTGCAGTAGGATGACTTTTACTTTCTATTAAGTATTCCAAAATAGCATATCTTTGTGGAGTAATTCGAATATCTGATTCTTTCATTTTTTTAACTGCGTCTTGAACAACTTGATTAGCCATTATTCATCTTCCTTGCTTTTTATTTTTCTTTTCACATTGTTCTATACAATTAATATTTCATACACTTCCATTTTACTATCTATTAATAAGAAATTCAAGGTGGTAATTGTTATATTTATCACAATATTTATTTTATAATCATTTTAGTCTGTTTTCTTTACCTTCAATAAACAATAGATAGATAAAAAGACAGCCGACACCTATACATAGTCCAATATCAGCAATATTAAAAATTGGAAAACTTATAAATTCAACTTGAAACATGTCTATTACATAATTTAAACGGACACGATCAATAAAATTACCTATTGTGCCTCCAATAATAAAACTTAAACCTATCGTTAACCATTTTGACTTATCTCTATTTTTATAAAGAAGATAAGGAAAAACAGTCAAAGCAACAAATGTAATCATGACAAAAAACCATAATTGACCTTCCAATATACTCCACGCTGCGCCTTCATTTTTTATAAATGTTAAAGTCATAAAAGGATTATGCCCTAATGTTTCACCAAGAGGAATATTGGTTACGGTCCAAATTTTTAAGAGTTGATCTAAAATTACTGTTACTAACACTATCAGTCCATATATTATCATTTGAATTCTCCTGCCTTTGTTTTTTTTAATTAAGTTTATCCAAGTATATAGCATATTTAAAGAAGTAAAAAGATTAATCAACTAATTTCCAAGTTTTTTCACTCTGTTATTTGACCTTGTTCTATTTAAAACGTATAATAAAAGAGAGTCTAATGGTGTAAATGGAGGAATGTAAAATGAAAACTGGAACTGTTAAATGGTTTGATATAAAAAAAGGGTATGGTTTCATTATTTACGATTTGGATGAAGAGATTTTTGTTCATTTTACAGGGATCCAAAAAGAAGGATTTAAAACTCTTTTCGAAGGACAAATGGTTCAATTTGATATTCGAGAAGGAGCTAGAGGTCTTCAGGCATCAAATGTTCTAGTTATTGAATCTGAATAATAAATTAAAAAGAGTCCTAACAGATTGGTTCTGTGAGGGCTCTTTTACTCTTTACCTAGTAATTTTCCTTTAAAGTTAGATTCTTGCTTTAAACTTTCCACAAATGCACGTTTTGATGGCGGAAACATAATATACGAATAATCTTTTTTGTTTGTATAGATGGTTACACCATGAGTACCTATTAAAATCTTATTAATAGTAGATAACTCAATTAAATAGCGATTTTTTTTTAATATAGCCGATACTTTCAATTGCTCATTTGTTAAAATCATTCGTCTTTTAGTTCCTAAGTAACTAAAAAAAACAAAAAGTAAAAAGGTGATAACAATAAACGGTGTGATCGTTCCCCGTTCTTCTAATAACCCTATAATTCCTAAAAAAAATAAAATACAGGTCCACGACCAATAAATGACGCTACCCGTTAGGTCTGGCTGATATCTAAAGACATGAATTTTACTTGAATTCATACAAACCCTCGCTTTACTTATCACTACACAATGGTATTATCTTACCATAGATATTTTAAATATAAAATAAAAAAGGTGATAGAATGATAAAAATTTTTGTTGATGCTGCAACCAATCCAAAACAACAGAAAAGTGCTGGGGGAATGGTGCTTCAATCTAATAGTACTTATTTACAATTAAAGATACCGCTAGAAGCTTTAGATAACCATTCTGCAGAGTTTGAAATAATGCTCTATGCGCTTAATTACTGTCTTGATGCCCAATGGACAAGTGAAACAATTATGATTTATTCTGATAGTAAGATAGTCATCCACTCCATTGATAAAGCTTACTCAGGAAATCCATTATTTCAACCTATTCTTCAATCTATCTTAGAAAAAGCTAATTTTTTTCCCTTAATTTTTTTTAAATGGATTCCAGAAAAAGAAAATAAAGGAGCAGATCAGTTGGCTAGACAAGCTTTAATTCACCTTTGATTTTTTATTTTTTTATGATGGCATCGACTTCTTAGCACTTATTTTAGCATTTTGTTATAATAAGTCCAATATTTAAACAAAGGAGTGATTCATTATTGGAAATATTATTTTGTTAATCTACTTGCTCAACTTAGTTTTCGCTGTTTATCTTGTCTTTTTTAGAGAAAAAAATACGTCTGTCACCCTACTTTGGTTACTTATTTTTGTCACGATACCAATTTTTGGTTTTATTCTTTATCTCTTTTTCGGTTACGGAATTGATGATGCCCCTTACAAGAAAGAAAATAACCAGCTTACAAAAGAAATCAAACAAGCCAATATTTTTGAAGAAACAGAATTTTATCAGCCCTACACTACTATCTCGACTGAGTTAGATTTATTTACGACTAATCTTACCCAACGTCCATTAACTTATCAAAATGAGCTTCAATTATTTACGGATGGTATGAAAAAAATAGAACAACTTAATCAGGATATTTTAGAAGCGACTCATTCAATCCATCTTGAATATTATGCTTTTGTTACAGATGATGTCGGCATGATTTTAATTAATTCTTTAACGCAAAAAGCTCAAAATGGTGTCACTGTTCGTCTGCTTTTTGATCGTCTTGGTTCTTCAGGCGTTGATTTCAAACTTTTTGATCCATTAGTTGCTGCTGGCGGTGAAGTTGAAACCTTCCTAACTTCAAAGCGTTCACTAAAGAATTTTAAAGCAAACTATCACGATCATCATAAGTTAGTGATCATTGATGGAGCTCGCAGTTATATTGGTGGTTTTAATATCAGTCATCAATATGCACATCGAACCATTAAGTTTGGTTATTGGCGTGATACTCATTTACGTGTTACTGGTCCCTTCTCTACACTTGTTCAAAAAACATTTTTACGCAATTGGAATCTTTCTACTTCTACTAAGAAACGTGTCCCATTCAATCGTGACTTGGCTTATGATCCCTATCGCTTTCAAGAAAAGGGAGCTAGTGATATGCAGCTAATTACAAGCGGTCCCGATAATGTGGGACAAGAAATTAAGTTAACTTTCTTACGACTCATCCAAAGTGCTGAAAAACGTATTTGGATTCAAACACCTTATTTAATTCCTGACGATTCAATTATTGATGCTTTAAGAATAGCACAACTTTCCGGAATTGATGTTAAAATTATGATTCCAAATAACCCTGATCATCCCTTCATATACCGAGCAACGCAATATTATGCTCATCAATTGGTCAATTTAGACATCTCAATTTTCAGTTACAATGCTGGTTTTCTCCATTCAAAAGTTATGATTATTGATGATAGTTATTCAATCGTAGGTTCGGCCAATCAAGATATTCGTAGCTATCGTTTAAATTTTGAAGCAAGTGCTTTAATTTATGATGACACACTCAATCAAAAATTAACCTCAGCTTTTGAAAATGACTTAACACAATCAGAAAAACTATCAAAAGAATACTTTACTTCATTATCGCTCTGGATTAAATTTAAACAGCGAGTAGCACGATTATTATCCTTCGTAATGTAATTAAAATACAGCTTTGCTTTTTTATAAAGTCCTACCTTTTATTCTGAAGTAGTTCCTCGGAACTACTTCTTTTTATTTTTTTACTTACCGTATTTAATGTCAGTAATGTTATACTATAATTAATAATAAAAGAGGTGATGAATTGTTCAGTTTCGGACGTTTTTATTATCAATTAAAAAGAAGAGGGCATCTCTATATTAATACCCATTTTTCTAGTGTTCAAATTATTTTTACTTACTATATTCTTATAACACTACTCGCTTTTCTTTTGTTGAGTCTCCCTTTTTTTCACAAAGAACAAGCCAGTCCTAGTTGGTATGATACGCTCTTTATGGCTGTTAGCACTGTCAGTGTCACTGGCTTAAGTACTTTTAACATTAATGAAGTTTATAACGAACGAGGCATCGTCCTACTTGAAATTATGTTTCAAATCGGAAGTTTAGGAATCATGATGATTTCAACTTTTCTTTTTATTTTAGCTAAAAAGAAAATTAGTCTCAGAACACGTCAGTTAATCATGACAGATATGAACCAACCAAAATTAAGTGGTAGCATCCGTCTTATCAAAAGCACAATTTATACTTTATTTATGCTCCAAATGAGTTTTGGTATTATTTTTTCTTTTCGCTTTTATTATATTGAAGCGCATGCCACTGTCAATGAAGCTATTTTTAATGGTTTTTATCAATCTATTTCAGCTATTACTAATTCTGGTTTTGATGTTACTGGCTATTCTGCAGCGCCTTATGCAAATGACTCTTTTTCTATTTTATCTTTAATTTTACTCATCACAATTGGTGGCATCGGTTTTCCAGTTCTAATGGAAATTAGAGAATGGATAACCTTTAAACGGACAAAAGAAAATCATCATTTCCGTTTCTCACTTTTTAGTAAGCTTGCCATGAGCACTTACATTATTCTTTTTATTTTTGGTGCGCTTATGATTTTTTTTATTGAAGAGCACCATCTCTTTCAAAATATGTCTTCCGCCAAACAATGGTTAAATGCAATGTTCTACTCTTCTAGTGCACGTAATGCTGGCCTGCAGCTTCATGATATCCACCTTTTCCAAGAATCAACCTTACTTTTATTGGCATTACTCATGTTCATTGGCTGTAGTCCAAGTTCTGTAGGCGGTGGTATCCGGACGACAACTGTCGCTATCGTCGTTCTCTACGTGGTTTCTTTAATTAAAGGCGAGAAAAACGTTTCGATTTTTAGTCGTCGAATTGATGCAGAAGATATTCGTAAAGCCGTAGTTGTTACCATCCTTTCTTTAAGTATGTGTTTCGTCGCTGTTTTAATTTTATCCATTACTGAAGAGCAATCTCTTATCTCAATTATCATGGAAGTTTCTTCAGCTTTCGGAACAACTGGTCTCTCTCTAGGTATCACCCCTTCATTGTCAACCATTGGAAAAATAATCATTGCCTTATTAATGTTTATCGGACGAATTGGAATGCTTTATACCTTAATGATTTTTGTTCCAAAAGAACGACAAGATCATGGCTATCTTTACCCTACTGAAAAAATAATTATTGGATAATAACGATTCCTTTAATTTCTTCTTTAATTCAAAATATTTTTGCGTTAATATGGTATGATAGATTAGCTAATTATGAATCAGGAGGAAATAACATGAGTATTCAAAGTGCATTGGCTACCTTTGCAGGAAAATCGTCACGTTGGTTTTTACAAACATTTTTAAATGGAGGGAGTAGTTTACCAGGTAAACTAGCCTTAAAAATAGACCCTTCAATCCTTGATTCTCTTTCAAAGGACTATCATGTTATTGTCGTTACGGGGACCAACGGAAAAACTCTAACTACGGCATTGACTGTCAATATTTTAAAACAAGAAGTGGATTCTGTTTTAACCAATACAACAGGAGCAAATATGATTCAAGGAATTGTTTCTACTTTTCTCTCTGCTAAAAAAGAAAAAGGCAAAAAAAAGTTTGCTGTTTTAGAAATTGATGAAGCGAGTTTAAGCAAAGTGACCAAATACATCAAACCAGAACTATTTTTATTTACAAATATTTTCCGAGATCAAATGGACCGTTACGGTGAAATTTATACCACTTACCAGCTCATTGTGGATGGCGCTAAAAATGCACCGAATGCAACAATTTTAATGAATGGTGACCTCCCGATTTTCAATTCCATCAAGACAGTAAACCCTAGAAAATATTATGGATTTAATCATCAAAAAGAACACGAACAGATGGCACATTATAATACAGATGGCATTCTTTGTCCTAACTGTCAACACATTTTACATTATAAAATGATTACTTATAGTAATTTAGGTAAATACTATTGTCCTAACTGTGATTTCAAACGCCCTGACCTCGAAGTAGAACTAACAGAAATTACAACTATGACCAATACAGCATCTTCTTTTACGATTGAGCAAGAAAATTATCAAATTGAAGTGGGTGGACTTTATAATGTTTACAACGCATTAGCCGCTACTGCTGTTGCTAAACATTATAATATCTCCTCCGATAAAATTAGAAAAGGCTTAGCATACGATGATAAAGTTTTTGGTCGTCAAGAAGTCATTTCAATTGGCGATAAACGGTGCACTTTAGTTCTCGTTAAAAATCCAGTGGGCTTAAACCAAGTCATTGATACTATGACTCTTGCTCCCTATGATTTTTCACTTGTAGCGTTATTGAATGATAACTATGCAGATGGAATTGATATTAGTTGGATTTGGGATAGTCAATTAGAAAACTTAGCTGAACTCCCTATCCCAACTGTTATTTCTGGTGGTGATCGTCATCGGGACATGACTTTACGTTTAAAAGTCGCTGGATTTGATGAAAATAAAATTGAAGAAACAAACTCTTTAAAAGAAGTCATTTCAAAAATTCAAACCGTTGAAAGTGATCATGTCTATATTTTAGCAACTTATACAGCCGTCTTAGGACTAAGAAAAGAACTGATCCAACAGGGATTTATTAAGGGGGCTTCTAACAATGACTAAACAAGAAATCAAAGTTTGTCACCTGTACGGAAATCTACTCAATACTTATGGTGATAATGGAAATCTATTAATTTTAAATTATTATGCTAAAAAAATGAATCTTGATTTTTCAGTAGAAATTGTTAGTATTTATGAACCTTTTGATCCCACTAAATATGATTTTGTTTTTTTTGGAGGCGGTCAAGACTACGAACAAGTCATTGTTTCACGTGATATTCAAACAAAAAAACAAGCCTTAACAGATTATATTGAAAATTATGGTGTCATGTTAGCAATTTGTGGTGGTTTCCAACTGCTAGGCGATTATTATATCGGTGCCAAAGGCGAAAAAATTCAAGGTATCCACGCACTTCCTCATTACACCTTAAGTCAAGACAACCAACGTTTTATCGGTGAAGTTGAAATTTATAACGAGGAGTTTGACGAAACTTATTATGGTTTTGAAAATCATAATGGAATGACTTTCTTAGGCGAAAACGTGCTTCCATTAGGTATTGTCAAAAAAGGATATGGCAATAACGGAAAAGATCTAACCGAAGGCGTTCTTTATAAAAATGTGATTGGCTCTTACTTCCACGGCCCTTTACTTGCACGTAATGAAAATCTAGCCCAGCGAATTCTTAAAATGATTATTGAAAAAAAAAATAACTAGCTAAAAGTATGAGATAAACGCTTATTCTTATCTCATACTTTTTTAATATTATATAAAACGTGATATACTTATCACTATAAATGTGAATTCTTAAAAAGAAAGAAGGATACCAAATGATAGTTGGAATACCAAAAGAAATTAAAAACAATGAAAATAGAGTTGCTTTAACACCACAGTTTGTCCAAAATTTAGTCAATCATGGACACTCCGTTTTAGTGGAAACCCAAGCAGGAACAGGTTCCGGTTTTGAAGATGAAATGTATCAAGAAATGGGAGCAACCATTGTAGCAACAGCAAAAGAAGCTTGGGATGCTCAACTTGTTTTAAAAGTTAAAGAACCACTTCCTAGTGAATATACTTATTTTAAAGAAGGACTCATCCTATTTACTTACCTCCATCTCGCACCTCAACCAAAATTAACACAGGCTTTACTTGAGCATAAAGTTACAGCCATTGGATATGAGGCGGTTCAATTAGATGATGGCAGTCTTCCCTTGCTGACACCGATGTCAGAAATTGCTGGACGAATGGCTCCACAAACAGGAGCATTCTTCCTACAAAAAACAAATGGTGGTTCAGGTATACTCTTAACGAGTGTTCCGGGTGTCGAAAAAGGAACGGTTGTTATCATCGGTGGTGGTAATGCAGGCGCTAATGCAGCAAAAGTAGCAATTGGTTTAGGTGCCAAAGTTCGTATTTTAGATGTCAATTCTAAGCGCCTAGCCCAATTAGAGGATATCTATGGAAACGAAATTGAAACCATCATGTCAAACCCTTACAACATTGAACAATCTGTAAAAATGGCTGATTTAGTGATTGGTGCTGTCCTCATTCCCGGACGAAGAACACCTACTTTAGTTACCAATGACATGATTAAGCAAATGAGGCCTGGTTCTGTACTAATTGATATTGCGATTGACCAAGGAGGTATTTTTGAGTCTAGTGATCACGTTACAGATTTAGATAACCCTATTTATATTAAACACAATATCGTCCATTATGCTGTTTCTAACATGCCAGGGGCGGTTCCAAGAACCTCAACATTAGCCTTAACTAATAATACTTTACCTTATGTTCTTGAGTTAGCAGATAAAGGCTTTAAACAAGCGATTCTAGATAATCAGGCGCTATATCGTGGTGTCAATACACATGATGGTGTCTTAACTTATGAACAAGTCGCCACAGATCAAGAACAAGATTGGACTAAACTAGAAGATTTATTCGTATAAATTAAGACATTAAAAAAACTTTCTAAGACACTCTAATCATAAAAAAATCGCATGAAATCAGGTTGTTAAAACATTGATTTCATGCGATTTTTATTTTATTTATCTAAATCCCTTAAACTAAAAAATAGATTTGAACTGTCTCTTTTAATATTTATTTACTATTTTTACTTCCTGGAGTTGAAGCGATTAGTTGAATATCTCCTTCAATTTTCCAGTTATTGATTTCATTTGGTAGAATAAAATGATCACCTTTTTTAAGTTCAAATGGTTCTTCTTGTTCTTCAATAAACAAGTAACCAAAACCATTTAATACACTGGCTAAAGTGTAAGGTGCTTGTTTTTCAAATTTAGTAGAACCTTCAATCTCCCAGTCATAAACACAAAAATAATCCGATTGAAGAAAAGTGGTCAGCGAAGAACTTCCAACATTTACTTGTTTTATCTCATTGACTGGAATATGATGTGGAACTTGAGTCACATCGATTGATTCTTGAATATGTAACTCACGTAAATTACCTTCATCATCTTTGCGGTCATAATCATAAACCCGATAAGTAGTATCACTACTTTGTTGCGTTTCTAAGATCATAATCCCTTTGCCAATGGCATGGATTGTTCCACTCGGTACAAAAAAGAAATCCCCACGTTTTACTGGTACTCTTGTTAATAATTGATCCCATTGTCCCTTATCAATCATCTCAATCAATTCTTCTCGTGTTTGAGCATGATGACCATAAATAATTTCGGCTCCTGGCTTAGCATCGATAATATACCAACATTCTGTTTTTCCTAATTCACCAGCATGTTTTTTACCATATTCGTCATCAGGATGGACTTGAACGGATAAATCATCTTCCGCATCTAATATTTTAATGAGTAAAGGAAATACGGGTTCCTTAGGATTACCAAATAAATGGCTTTCTTTTTTCCACAACTCATCTAATTTTGTCCCTTTAAATTTACCATTGATAACAGTTGAAACACCATGTGGATGCGCACTAATCGCCCAACATTCACCTGTTTTATCGCTGGGTAATTCATAATTAAAACTCGTTTGCAATTGATTTCCGCCCCAAATTTTTTCTTGAAAGACGGGTTTTAAAAATAATGGTTCTTTCATTTTTATCCATCACTCCTGTTTATTATTCCTTTACAGTATAGCATCTTTAACTGAAATTTTTTAACTTATTTTCAAATATAACTGAATAAGTCGACTTCTTTGTTTTAAATATAATTCACGATGATCTTCAGGGTGAACTCGATTAGACAAAAAAAGAAAGGCTGTTTGATTAAGGAGATTTAAAATCATAAATGTCCCGGTATAACCAGTATGGAATAATAAATAATCCTTATCCTTTTTTATCAAATCCCATCCTAACGATCTTTTTAGATTTTTCATCGGCGTTTGGTCTTGTAATAAATTAAGGAGAGTTGTTTCTTTCAAAAAAGGTTGACCATTAGGAAGCTTACCTCGATTCAACATCATCTCAGTAAATTTCAAAGTATCATCCAATGTACTAAACAGACCCGCACTACCACAATGTTCTTTTAAAACATAAGCTTTTGGATCATGAACTTCACCGCAAATCAAGCCACGTTTTGGATGAAGCTCAGTTGGTGCTGTCCTTGTTGGCGGTGCCTTGACAAAAAAACTATTCTTCATCTTTAATGGGACCAAAACTTCTTTAGTTACGACATTCGCAAAATCATCACCATAAAGTCTTTCAATCATAAAACCTAAAAGAATAGTTCCGGTATCTGTATACTTAAAAGTCTGTCCTCTTTCTTCTGATGATTTTAATTTTAATAAGCTTGCTTTTAGTTCGAGCTGATTTAATCGATCGCGATTTTCAATATATGGGTTTATTGCCGAAGTATGTGTCAACAAATGACGGATGGTTACTAAACGATCTTTAAATTCAGGCAAATAATAAGCAACAGGCAAATCAATCTCAAGTTCATTTTGTTCGATTAATTTCAAAAGAATTGTGTTTGTAGCAATAACTTTTGTCAAGGAAGCCATGTCAAAGAGCGTTTCAAAAGTTAAGGGCTGTCGATTTGGTATTCTTTGCTTTAAACCTTGTTTTCTCTTCACGACATTTTTTTGATCAATAAAAGCATAAATCGCTCCAGGAAAAATGTTTTGATTGATTAATTCTTGAATCATCTCATCCATTTTTTCAATCATACTAATCCTCCTCTTTATCTCTTAATTTCCTTTTAGTTTACCACAAAAAAAGTGAAAAAATCAGACGATGCATTGCACCTAGATTCTTTCACTTTCTTTTATTTATTTATTTATTTATTTATTTAACTGAGCCCAACATTCCTTGAACAAATTGTTTCTGAAGAACAAAGAAAATAACCGCCATCGGTAACGTTGCAATCACGATACCAACCATCATCATTCCAAAATCCGGAGTGTAAGAAGCTCCCATGATGGATAAAGCTAATGGTACAGTCCTATTTTTAGGTGACTGTAAAGCAACTAATGGCCATAGATAATTATTCCAACTGTTCATAAATGTGATAATTGCCCCCGCTGCATAAGTATTTTTTGAAGCTGGCATATAAATTCTAAAAAAGATCGCCCATTCACCTAAACCATCAATTCGGGCAGCCTCAACTAAGTCTTTAGGAAAAGATTTACTATTTTGTCTAAAGAAAAAAATTAAAAAAGCAGTACAAACGGAAGGGATAATAACTGAAAAACGTGAATCTAAGCCTAACCCTTGCAAAGGTGTTCCATTTAATTTGCTAAACATCCGATAAAGAGGAACCATCATTGCTGAAAAAGGAACCATCATTGACAAAAGTAAAATAGTAAATATCCGTTCCTTCGCTTTACTTTTAAAGATTTCAAAGCCATACCCGGCAGCTGAAGAAATAACCAAAGCAAATAGAGTAGTAATAATTGCAATAATAGCTGAATTTTTTAATGCGTTGAAAAAATTTGCATCACTATTAATTAAACTTTGAAAGTTGGTCACCAACTGACTGCCCAACATAAATTTACCTGCATTGATATCAATGGCTTTGTTTGTCATCCCTAAAATCATCCATAGAAAAGGAAATAGTGAAACTATTGACATAATAATTAAAAATAAATATTTAAAAATCAAGCCTGCTTTATGTTTCATTTTATGCTTCCTCCCTAACTAAAGCTTTTTGAATAATTGATAACACAACAATTAAAAAAACGATAATAAATGAGACCGCTGCTGCATAACCAAAATTAGGTGTAAATTTGTAACTCAGGTTATAAATATATTGTGATAACGTTGTTGTAGCGTTAGCAGGTCCGCCTTTCGTAATGTTTTGAACTTCATCAAATAGTTGTAACGTTCCAATTGTTGAAGTAATCGTTGTAAATAAAATGATTGGTTTTAAATTAGGAATCGTTATATTAAAAAATTGATTAAACTTACTTGCCCCGTCAATTTCAGAAGCTTCATAAATTTCAGGATCAATATTTTGCATTCCTGAAATATAAAATATCATATTGTAACCCGTCCAACGCCAAGTAATTGAAATAATAATTAGGAGTTTTGCCCAAACTGGATGAGTTAACCAAGGTATAGCTTGTTCAATAACGTTTAAACTAATCAAAGTGTTATTTACAAAGCCAGTAGGTGAAAATAAGCTTTTCATAATTAATGAATACGAAACAAGAGACGTGATACAAGGTAAAAATAAGGCTGTTCTAAAGAAACCTCGAAATTTTAATTTTTTATCGTTTAAAATTTGTGCAAAAATAAGTCCTAAAAAAATCATAATAGGGACCTGAACTATTAAATATAGCGTGGTATTAAATAGTGCTTTTTTAAATGTTGTATCTGTCAACATTCTTGTATAATTACTAATCCCAGTAAAATGCATATTTGTTGGGGTTCCTGTTTTAAAGGATGTAATTAACGCTGAAAGCATCGGAATAAACACTAAAGTCGTAATCATAATCACTGGTATCGCAACAAAAGCTGTCCCTCTACTCTTTTTTTTCATCCGATTTTCACTCCTTTCTCTTCAAAAGAAAGACGCTAATCTCTTTAATAGAGACTAGTCGTCCCACAAGTATTTTTGGTTAGTTAATCGTTGATTCAACCTGACTTTGTGCTTCTTTTAATAAAGCATCTAAATCTTCACCACCAATTGCGCGTTGAACAAACTCTGTCATAATGGCTTCAATCTCATTTGTATGTTTACCATAGTTTACGGTTGGTATTTCATTCATCCATTCTGAAAAGTCCTCATATACTTTTTGTTCTGAATAAAATTTATTCGGCGCTTGATAATTTTCAGTTTCTTCAGCGGCTTTTAACGTACTAACTAAGCCAATCTCTTTAACTAAAACATTTGTTAACTCTTTACTTGAACCAAATGTTTCTTTTAAGAATTCTTTTGCTTTTTTAGTATCCCCCACACCTTTTAACACGTACCAACTTCCTCCACCAATACTTGAAGCATGGACGGAATCAACCGTCGTCAATGTTGGTATTGGAGCAATTTTCCACTTTCCTTCTTGATCTTTTGCTTGCATAATTGAACTAGAATACCAAGAGCCACTTGGAGCAGACACTACTTTACCCGTGTTCAATGCTTCCACTCCTGAATCCCAATCTGAAACAGACAATGCAACATCTTCTTTTAGCATTTGAACGTAAAGTTGGATCCCTTCTTTGAGCGCTTTATTTTTTTCAATTGTTACTTGACCATCTTTATCTGTATACCACTCCCCTGCTGACTGCATCATGATACGAATTGGTCCTAAATCACTTGGATCTAGTGATAATAAATTTTTCCCTGTTTTCGTTTTGACTTTTTTACCGACTTCAATATATTCTTTCCAACTAATATCAGTCATGTCTTCGTCCTTCAGACCCGCTTCTTTTAACAAATCTGTTCGATAAAACAAACCACTCACACCACTATCAAAGGGCATGCCATAAATTTTCCCGTCTTTTCCTGTTGATGCACCAAATTTATACTCTGCAAAATCTTTTTTATCGACGATGTCTGATAAATCTTCAAATGCTTCAGGATAAGAGCCTAAAAAACCTTGTGCTTTATAATCTTCAATTAAAACAATACTTGGTAAGCCCTCTTTATTACCTGCTGTTAGGGCCGTATTCAATTTTTGGACAATATCATCTTGTGAACTTGGAACGACCTCTATTTTTTTATCACTTGAATATATTTTATTAGCTTCATCTAAGGCCTTCACGTTAAATGTCGGGTCCCATGCCCATGCTGTGACTGTTTCAGTATCATTTTTCTTTGATGTTTCTTTCTTTTTTTCACCATTTGAACCACAACCAACCAAAGCAACTGTACTCAATAAAATAAGTGATGAATAAAGTATTTTCTTCATTTTCGTTCCTCCATTAATTTATTTTATAACTCTTTTCACTTACGAATATAAGCTTATTCTGGACTAGGGTCAATTGAATGTAAGTGCTTCCAAAAATATTTACTAAAATACAAAAATATTGCAAAGAATTCAACCATAACAGAATTGACCTTCATTCTTATGCCCTCTATAATTAGAGTAACAAATACATTTCAAGAAAGATTAGTGATAAAAATGAAAACACTCCTTATAGTTGATGATGAAGTGAGTCTTCGAAAAGGTTTAATTGACACTATCAATTGGAATAAATTTGGCTATCAGATTCTGGGTGAGGCCAGCAATGGGGACGAAGCGATCCAACTCATTAAAGAAAACAAACCTGATATTGTCTTAACCGACATTGTCATGCCAAAACTTAACGGAATTGAATTAACTAAATATTTATCAAAGTTTTACCCTGAAATTGCCATTCTTGTTTTAAGTAATTATAGTGATTTTGATTATGTAAAAGAAACTTTAATAGCAGGTGCTCGAGATTATTTACTAAAAGCAACAATTTCTGAAAAAACAAGAATAGATAGTCTTGATAAGATTATAATTAAAAAAACTCACGAGGAATCTTATTTGACCCTCTCAGACTTAATCCGTAAAGTCCTAAATCAAGAATTAAGTGAAAAAGAACAGCGATACTTAACGAATCAGTTAAGGTATCCTAAATGCTATTTAATCGTTAGTGATTTATTCACTCTTACCACTCAAAATCAATTAGATTTTAAAGTCTTTGTAAAAAACAACCTAAAAGACACTTTTATTTTTAGCAATCAAGTTCAGACTCAACAAATTTACCTCTTAAATACGCACTATACGCAACAACAAATCCTAACTTTTTTTAATCAAAAAAAAATTAACTTTCCTTTTTTTGGATGCTTGTCAGAGGAATTAACTTCTTTTAAAGATTTAAAAACAAAGATCGAAGAACTTTCATTGAAATTAAATCTTCGCTTTAATTCTAAAAACAAACAGTTAGTTCTCACTAATGATGCATTTATTTTTGAGAAGTTACCTCTCTTTCCTATGGATGACTTTCAAACTGCTCTCTCTCATTTCAATGAAAAAATTGCCCTTGATATGACACAATCTTATCTTGATAAATCCGCTTCTTTAACATTAGAAGAGACTAAAATTAAAAATTCCTTAATTGGTATTTTTTATCAAATTTATACACATTTCGGTGACCATTACCCTATGTTCGCAGATGTTAATCTCGAAAAAAGTAAGTTACTCTCTGACTTAACCTCTCCTCTGACTTTTGAAGCATTACTTATCGAAACACAATCAAAATTAGACGATTTCAAAACGTATCTTGATAATCAAGAAAATAATCAAGATACCCTTTTTAAATCTCGCTTAATTGATTATGTTAATGAGCACGCAGGTGAAAAAATTTCCTTGAAAGAAGTCGCGAATCATTTTCATTTTAATTACAGCTATTTTTCAAGTTATTTTTCACGCTTATTTGATATGAGTTTCATTGATTTCTTAACTCAAATTCGTATCAATAAGGCAAAAGAACTGTTAGCGAATGAGACGCTTAACATATCAGAAATTGCTTTAGCAACAGGTTTTTCTGAAATCAGTTATTTTTCTAAAGTTTTCAAAAAACAAACAGGAACTTCACCTACTCTCTATCGAAGGAAGTGGCGTTAATGTTAAAAAAATATCAAATATTTTATCATCGAAATGAATTGTTTATTAAAATTTTCGCCATTGCTTTTAGCGCAATTTTATTTGTTGCTTTTACTATTGGCTTTGTTGCCATTAAAACTGCTGAAAAAGCGTATATCTCTTCATATAAAGAATCTAATCAATTGTTATTAAATAAAGTTAGTCATGATTACGAAGCACTCAATGATAATATTATTAATGTTTTCCAATCTTTAAACTTTAATCCTGCAATGAAACATTTTCTAAAAGATAACCTTTCCTCAGAAATCGATCATAATGTTGCGATTTTTCAAATGAAAGATGAGTTAAAAAACACACGCCTTTTATATAATGAAATTGCTTCCCATCTTATCGTTGTCGGTACAAATGGTAAAATTCACTATCAGGGACAAGGTGGATTACTCTATCGTCCAGAAGAATTTTTAGACAAAAAATATATTAAACTTGCCAAATCTTTTCCACAATCAACGCATTATTTTTCAAAACAACATGGTTATTCTGATATTACTAAAGATAAAGCTAACCTGACCATTACAAAAGCTCTATATGATCAAGAAGGAGTCTATGGTTTCGCTATAATGATGATCTTGGAAGAAGAATTCTCTCAATTCTATACTCGTTTGGTTGATCCTAATATTAATCGCGTTTGGATTGCTGATACTCAAGGAACAATTATTTCATCCAATCATAAAACAGATATTGGCAAAAAAAATGAAACATTTTTATCTAAAGATGAAAAAAAAGCATTTCGAGTCAAACAATCTCTAACAAAACAACCTGTCTATTCCTTTAACTATACGCTCTATAATTTAATTAATGATGAATTAGTTGCAAAAAAAAATGATTTTACTTCCAATCGTTTTCTGGGTCGCTCTTTTTTCAATTATTTTAGTTTCCATCATCACTTATTGGGTGATTAGAAAAACAACGGCACCCATTTATGAGCTCACAGAAAAAATCCCTGCGGTAATTGAGGGAGATTTTTCAAAATCAATCACTGTTCGAGGGACGCATGAAATTCGAGAGCTATTAAATGCTTATAATTTTATGCTTGCTGGTTTACATACCTATGTCAATGAAGTCCTTGAACAAGAAAAGGAAAAAAGTTTACTTTCACTAAAAACATTACAATTGCAAATTCAGCCTCACTTTATCTACAACACATTAACAGCGATTAAGTTTCAAATTATGAAAGGAGAGTACCAAAGTGCCATAAATGCTCAAGATGCCTTTATTAAATTACTTCAAAATATTATTAGTATTGATGAGGAACTGATTCCTATTCGTGCCGAACTTGAAAACCTAGAAAATTACCTACTCATTCTTAAAACTCGCTATGGTGAAAAAGTAACGATTGCCTTTCATCAAATAATTACGAATGAAACTTACCGGATCCCCAAGCTACTCATCCAGCCTTTTCTAGAAAATGCTTTTATTCACGCCTTTCCCGATACTCACCCTCTTGGTAGAATTGATGTGTTTATCACCGAAACAGCTGAAAATTTAAAAATAGAAATTATTGATAACGGAATCGGGTTCAATCCTAAAAGTGCCCGCAAAGATAAAATAAATAATAAGGAGTTACATTTTTCTGGTATTGGTATAAAAAATTGCGAAGAACGCTTGAAATTATTATTTCCTAATCAACATAACCTTTCAATTTCTAGTTCTCTAGGCAATGGAACGGTTGTTAGTATCACTTTACCTAAAGTTTAAAAAACAACCAAACACTTTTATATTTTGTGTTTGGTTGTTTCTCTATTTATCTAATTTTGGTTGATTGGTAAATGTGATTACCTCAGTGACTTTTCCTTCTGTTTCAAAGACAATCACTTCATTTTTACCTTGGTTTAAAAGTGGTCCGGGTACATATAAACGTTGTTGTGGACCAATTTCCCAGAAACGCCCTATGTTAAAGCCATTAATGCTAACAAAGCCTTTCCCCCATCCTGATAAATCGATAAACGTATCCCCGATAGTATCAATCTCTAATTCAAATTGATAAAAAGCCGGTTGACCTGTTTCCCACTCCTTTGAAAAATCAAGCTTTTCTAAGTTAGTCATCGGTAACGAATACATTTCCCAACCACTCTGGAAAGCACCGTTCACAATAACACCATCTTTAACCCCTTTTTGCTGATGATTCATTTTCACAGAATAATTCACACGACCCATATTTTCAATAAGTAAACCCAATTTATTTTCATTTTCAGTTAACTCAAAAGCTGTTGGGTTTCCTAATTCTAAATCATACTGAGTTGATATTAAATGATTATTTATGTAAATGTGAGCACGATCATTGGTGCCAATTAAACGAAAATCTTCAATTTCTCTTGCTTTACCAATGTCACTTTGATAGTAAATATACCCAGTCGCTTGGTTCATTTGCTCCATGGTTAAGGGAAAGTTATTAACTACTTTTTCACTTAAGTTATCTAAATTATTAAATAAACTTGTTTTATTTTTTACTGTTACTTCACCATAGGCATATTTTTCTATAGTTGTTGTTAATTCAACTTTTGGAATATCAGTATATTTTCCAATAATTTTTTGAAATTCTAAATATTTAGGTGTTACTTCTCCCCATTCCGTTAATAAAGCATCATAATCATAACTAGTAACATCAGGAGTCAAACGATCATAATAATTAGCTCCATTCATAAAACCAAAGTTAGTACCTCCATGAAACATATAAATATTAACCGAACCTTGGCTCAAGATATCATCAAGTTCTTTTGCAGCAACTTCACCATCCATGGTATGGTGTTCGTCATCTCCCCAAGCATCAAACCAACCAATCCAAAATTCCATCACCATTAGGGGGCGTTTTTTACCGTGAAATTGTTTTAAACGTTTAAAATGTTCTGTTATTTTTGAGCCACAATTTATTGTTGGTAGCGCACGTTCTGGGATTGTTCCATTCTCTAACATATCTCCCCATGGACCGTCAGAAGTCACTAAAGGAACATTAACTCCATATTTTTCCATTAAATCAGCCATTTTATTCAGGTAATCGTGATCATTTGAATAACTTCCGTACTCATTTTCAACTTGCATCATGATAATTGGTCCCCCATGAGTCACTTGTAGATCCACCACTTGTGCTAAAAGCTGTTCAAAATATGCTTCAATTTTCTCCAAAAATATTGGATGATCAAAACGAATCTTAAGATTTGGATTTTTTTGCAACCAATAAGGCAATCCTCCAAATTCCCATTCCGCACAAATATAAGGTGCCGGACGTAAAATTACATTTAAATTTAATTCGGCAGCTCTTTGAATAAACTTTCTAAGGTTAAGACCTTTTTCAAAGTTAAACTCCCCTTCATTTGGTTCATGCATATTCCAAGGAACATACGTTTCAACTGTATTGCAGCCTAACGCTTTTAACTTTTCTAAACGATCTTGCCAATATTCTGGTACTACTCTAAAATAATGAATGGCACCCGAAATTATTTTTACTGGTTTTTCATTCAAATAAAACTCATCTTTAATTTTAAATGTTTTCATTTTTTTTTCTCCTTATAATTAGCGTATCATAGGGTTTTAATTGTGTCGTTGCTTTTAGCTGTTGATTTGTTAAGACATCAACCTCGTCGTAAAAAGTAACGGGTAACCCTTGATTCTCACTTGTGAAATTCAAGATAAAGTAATATTTCGCGTCTTCGCTCTCACGAACAGTAACCTCTAAAGCAGTCACTTCATTAATGGTTGATGCTAAATTCAATTCAGTAACAACCTCACCAAGTAATTTGTTTTTAGATTTTTTATCTAATTCTGTCCCAACATACCATGTCTTTCCTTTTCCAAAAGAATGGCTCGTTGCAAATGGATATCCTTGATAAAAATTACTTGTATATTGTCCTAGACTCGTCGCATCTTCCAAATGGATAATATCACTTAACAACCGAGCTGTTCCAGAAGTTCCATCATTAAATAAAATTTTATTCCTTTGTTCAGGTGCTAAAGCATCGGTTTCCTCAACCCATATTCCTAATAAATCTCTCAATGGACCTGGATATCCGCCAAGATGAACATTATCAGATTGATCGACAATACCACTCATAAAACTTGTCATAAAATTGCCTCCACAACGAACATATGATTTTAAATTTTCAGCAATCCCTTCTTTAATCATATAGAGTACAGGAGCAACCACTAAAGTATAATCAGATAAATCAGAGGAAGGATTTACTAAATCAATTCCAATATTTTGTTGATAGAAAAATTCGTAATAGTGATGAATTTGATCTACATATTTTAAATCTTGATTAGGACCACTTGTATATTCAAGTGACCAATAGATATCCCAATCAAAAAGTAGTGCCACTTTATTTTGGGTGTGTGTGTTTAATAGTTCAGCCCCAACCGTTGCTAACTCTTTTCCTAAACTTTGAACTTCTCTAAAAACACGCGTTTCTGTCGAACCCACATGTTCAATCACACCCCCATGAAATTTTTCGCAAGCGCCTTTACTTCGCCGAAGTTGGAAAAACTGGATGGTATCTGCACCATGAGCAATTGATTGATAACTTTGAGCGCGCATTTGACCCGGTTTTTTTAACGAATTATAAGGTTGCCAATTTTGCTGACTAGGCGTTTGTTCCATTAACATGAATGGTTTTTGCTTCAAGCCACGCATCAAATCATGTCTTAAGGCAACTTCACTCCAAGGTGTATCATACGCCGGATAACTATCCCAAGAAACAATATCCATTTCTTTAGCCCACTTAAAATAATCTAACCCTTTATAAGTCCCCATTAAATTTGTTGTTATTGGCGTTTCTTGATCATATTGACGAATTAGATCACGCTCAAGTTTAAAATTTTCAAGAAGACTATCTGACATAAAGCGACGATAATCTAATGAAATGCCTGTAAATGCTGTGTTATCTTCATCCAATCCTTCACTTAAATAGTTTGGAACAACGACTTCATCCCACTCATAAACATTGTGACCCCAAAAGGCTAAATTCCAAGCTTCATTTAATTTTTCTAGGGTTTTATATTTCTTTTGTAACCATACTCGAAACTCTTTTTGGCAATTATCACAAAAACACTCACCACCATACTCATTATTGATGTGCCAACAACTTAAATTCGGATGATTTCCATAGCGTTCTGCCAATTTTGATACCAATTGCTTTACCTGTTTTTGATAGATTAAGCTATTTGGACAAGCATTATGGCGTTGACCAAATACGTGTTGTCGACCATAAAAATCAGTCCTACCAACCTCTGGATATTTTTTAAAAAGCCAGGCTGGTAATGCAGCGGTTGCTGTCCCCAAGACAATTTCCTTGTTTTCTTTTTCTAACAACCTAAAAATAGCATCTAATTCTGTAAAAGAGTAATCAACCTCATTCGGTTGTAGTCGTGCCCATGAAAAAACATTAATCGTGGCGCTGTTAAGGTGGGCTTGTTTAAAAGCTGTCATATCTTCTTGCCAGACTTCTTCCGGCCATTGATTTGGGTTATAGTCGCCACCATACAAAAAAGATTTAAATTCTTTAACCATTCCTATTACCTCCTTGTTTTACTTTACTACCTTCATTCTAGCGACTTAACTCAAAAAGAGATATAATATAGCTAACTAGATTATATAAGAATAAGAAACAATAATGAGGAGCTAAGAATATGCCCATCTATTTTCAATTAACACACCAACCTTTACCTTTTAATCTTGAGAGTATCGGTCATCATTGGCCACAAGTCTATATTAACCGTCCTGAAGGTTATCCGTTCTATCATTGGATCCAAACTGAAAGTGGACGCGGTGAAATCTGGATTGAAAAACAAAAAATTATCTTACATCAAGGAGAGGGTCTCCTTATTGCTCCCTTTACACCTCATACTTATTTTTCGTTAGAGCATTGGCAAACCAATTTCGCCACTTTTAATGGTGAATTTTCTCATCATTTTTCTGAAGTGACACAAGTAGAGAGTTACTACCAAATGAAAAATACTAAAGATTTTAATTTTTCTCTTTGGATTGAAAAAATGATTACTGATTATTTAAATAAAGAACTAGCAGATCATGATTTATCGACACGTTGTTATCATTTTTTACTCCAATTTAGAAAAATAGATCAACAACAGTCTAATCTACAACACCCTTTATTTATCCAATTTATCGCTCCAATAATCAATGAAATAGAAACAAGGTATTCTGAAGAATTAACGATTAAAAGATTAGCACAAGAGGCATTTATTTCAACTCAATATCTTAACCGATTATTTAAGCGTTTTTTAAATCAAAGTCCCTATCAATATTTAATAGATTATCGTATTAATCGTGCCAAAGAACTGTTAGTTAACGAGCAGCAATTAGAGATTCAAGAGATTGCTTGGCGTGTTGGTTTTGTTTCTGTTAGCCAATTTATTCATATTTTCAAAGAAAAAGTTTCCTACACACCGAACCAGTTTAGAAAACTTTTTTTTACAAAATCTTAATTTTAAAAGAAAGAGACGTACTATTAATAAAACTTTCTTTCTAGAAATGCTTTCCTACTAGCTATTATTTTACATTTATTTTTTTTTAGCGTATCCTTTTGTTAAAGGTGGTATAAACGAACTGCCACTAACTTTTAGCCTATTAGGAGGAAATAACTATGGAATATTCAAATGGCAATTATGAAGCTTTTGCGCGACCTACTATTTCTGAAAAAAATAAGCAAAAAAAAGCCTATCTTGTCGGAGCGAGTTTAGCTTCTTTAGCGGCTGCAACTTTTTTGATCCGTGATGGTAAGATGAAAGGTAAAAACATTCATATCTTTGAAAATACAGATGTTTCTGGTGGAAGTTTAGATGGTCGCGATATTCATAACCATGGATATATTATCCGTTTTGAACAACAACTCAATCCCCGTTCTGAATGTCTTTGGGATCTATATCGTTCCATTCCATCTTTAGAAATCAAAGATGCCTCTGTTTTAGATGAGATTTATTGGCTTAATAAAAAAGAGCCTAATGTCTCTTTAACACGAGTGATTGAAAATTCTGGACTGAATGCACATCCTGAAACTCAGTTAATTTTGACACAACAAGCTTCAAAAGAAATTTATGACCTCTTTATTGCAACTGAAGTCTCACTACAAGATAAAGCTATTTATGATGTTTTTTCAAAAGACTTCTTTCATTCTAATTTTTGGTTACTATGGAAATCTCAATTTACTTTTGAAAAATGGCACAGTGCCCTTGAAATGCGTCGGTATTTGCGTCGATTTATTCAGGATATTGGTCAACTAACTGATATGACTCAGTTAAAATCTACAAAATATAATCAATACGAATCGCTTATCCTACCGATTGTTGCTTACTTAAAAAATCAAGGGGTACAATTTTCTTATCAAACAACGGTCAAAAACATCATCGTTGAATCAACAGGAACTGAAAAACTAGCAAAAGAAATGATTCTTTTAGAAAAAGATAAAACTAAACAAATTCAACTTTCTAAAAATGACTTAGTTTTTGTCACCAACGGTAGTATCGTCGAAAGTTCAACAATGGGAACACATCATGAATTTGCCATCTTGAATGATTCAATTGGACCTAGTTTCAGCCTATGGAAAAATATGGCTGAACAAGACCAAGCATTTGGCAATCCCGAAAAGTTTTATAACCATATTAATGAATCTCATTTTGTTTCTGCGACACTAACAACCCTTGATGATTTGATTCCACCTTATCTTGAAGACATCAGTCATCGTAAAGTTTTGTCAGGTAGTGCTGTTACAGGTGGTTTGGTAACTATCAAAGACTCCGCTTGGTTAATGAGTTACAGCATTAGTCGACAACCCCATTTTAAACAACAAGCCGACCAGCAATCGACGATTTGGCTTTACGGACTTTTAACGGACAAGCCTGGTAATTTTATTCCGAAACCAATGAGAGCATGTACCGGTGAAGAAATTACCCAAGAATGGTTATATCATATTGGTGTCCCTGAAGATGAAATTAAAGACATCGCTAAAAATTCAGCACGCACCATTCCGGTTATGCTACCATTTGCAACAGCTGCATTTCTTCCTCGAGCAATAGAAGACCGCCCAAAAGTCGTTCCAAAAGATTATCAAAACTTAGCCTTCCTAGGTAATTTCGTTGAAACACCCATTGATGCTACTTCAACTAGTGAGTACTCCGTTAGAACCGCAATGGAAGCCGTTTATACGCTTTTAGGGGTCGATCGCAGTGTACCAGAAGTCTTTGATTCAGCTTTTGATCTAAGAATATTACTTCAGGCAACTTCCTTACTTTTAGATGATAAAAAAATTTCAGAGCTTCACTCTCCATTTTTCATCAAATATTTAGAAAAAAAAGAACAAAAAAAAATAAAAGACACCAATCTCTATCAACTATTAAAAACAAATCACCTCATTGACTAACTAAAAATAAGTTGTTCTGTAAATAATTTTTATCTTAAACTATTAATCCCCCCAAAATAGAAATCGCATCAAATCAATAAGTTAGCAAATTGATTTGATGCAATTTTTTTTGGTCAACCTCTTTATTTATTTTTTTTCTTCTTTTTCTTTTTTATTTTTTTTTCTTGACTTCTTTTTTTCTTTTTAATAAACCACACAAACATTCCAATGATTAAAACAATCAATAAACTGATTATTAAGGTTAAACAAATAACTAACCACGTTGGTAAGCTTTGATCAATATCAACTGCTGTTTCATTTAGTTTTTTTGCCTGTTCTTTAGAAAGAGTGAAAGAATAGTCCAAACGCCACTCTTTATCGGTTTCGCCTGATTTTGCTAGTAACTTTAAAGAATAATCGCCTGGTTTTACTCGTTCTGCTCCCATTTCAATCGGAAATACCATTGTTGAGTTCGGAGCAAAACGATAATCTTTTACTTTATTTTCATAAAGGATTTCTTCTTTATTTTTCCTTGTAACTTTCGCTTCATAAGTTAAATCATTGATAATCATAGGGGTTGGATTTTGTAAATAAACCTTAATCGTATTTCGTCCTGCAATTTGGGAAAACAAAGCCTTTGTTAATTTAATTTCGGGCGTTACGTTTAGTTCATCCGTTTCTTGAAGTTGAATAGCAATAGCATAGGCATATTTATTATTAATTGTAAAACCTGTTTGTTCCTCTTTATTCTTTTCATTTTCCGCTAAGCTATTAATACCATCGACTCTAACAGCTCCCAATATAACACCTTCAAAAGCTTCAGCAGGAACGTTTAATTTAATTTTCACTGTTTTCTTTTCTTTTGCTGGTATTTCAACTCTTTCGTCAACACTTGCAATATCTGTCAGTGCAACTTTTAAAGAGGAATCACGATTTTTACTTGGTAAATTATAAATTAAATTGCCTGTCATCCCCGTTGATGCAGAATTAATCGACAAATCAACCTTAACTTTTTGATCGCTAGTATTCGTTACTTCTAATTCTAATTCTTGTTTCTGTCCTGGTTTAACTTTTAATTGATAAAAAGTATCGACATCTCCTAATTGATTTTCAGGTAGTATTGCTCTAACAGAAACTGGAATTGCCCCCGCTTGAACTGATAGTGGTAATAAAACGAGTATTCCAAAAATTAATATCAGGGTTAAAAAAAATTGATTTATCTTTAGTTTCATTTTTTTCCTCTTTAGTGTGACTTTTATTTTATGGACCAACGGTAAGTGTCCAGATTAAATTGGCTTGATACTCTTGTGAGTAAATCTTCTCATTTTGCGGAACATGAAGACGTACCCCACCATTTTTAACTTTATCATTTTGAGTTGAATTGGGTTGATAGTCATTTTCTTTATAGTCTTGTTTAAAAACCACCGAAGAAATGCTATTTTGAGTTTTTCTAGTTGGTGAAGATAAGACAGTTAAACTATTATCGTTTCCATCAACTGTCCTTACAGGAATTGCTTTTGCTGTCCTATAATCGCCACCCGATAAAATAGAGCTAACTTGATTATTTTTCACATTATTTGTTAACGTTTCTTCGTGTATTTTTAATCGAGTATTCGCTAATTCATGTGTTTTTTTAGTATTATTAAAAAGGTTATCTTGTACCACTTGAACACTCCAGTGACTCGTATTTTGGCTCGTATCTCCAACTTGAACAAACGGTGGAATATACCCTGTCATTCCACTTCCATCATCAACTTTTTTAAATCGTTCTAACATCGTTTGATACGCCATTTCTTTTATTTCAATTGTATTATCCATTCCAAAATTAAAATGAGGAACATGAGTTAACTGAACACCACCAACAGTCACTGGTGATTTTCCATCGGGTAAAATGATTTTCTCTTCTACTGTTCCAGGTTTAATAACGGGGATCTCACCGGAATAGTGATTAAATTCAACTTCTGTTATTACTTGCTTAGGTGGGACTGCAGAAGGCGCAGCCGAAACGACCAGCGACGAAGTAACCACAAGTTGAAATAAAAGAAAGTAAGAAAATCTTTGTTTCCATTTTTTCATAATCATTCTCCTTAATACAAATTAGGGTTCCGCTGTTAACGTCCAAACTAAGTCTGCTTCATAAGCTCCCAATAAACGGTTATCGCTCGTTGGGATAAATAATTTTATACCATCATAGGTCTGCTTACTTTCTCCAACTGAACTCGTATAATTTTCTTTTTTATACTGAGATTCAAAAACAGAATTACTGTACGTTTTACTACTATGACTGGAAGAATTACTTTTAAGAACTTCCAATTCACCTTCACTCTCTTTTACCGAAGAAACACTTGGATTTTCAACAGGGATCATTGCAAAGGATTGACCATTTTCTTGCTTCAATCCTGTGATTTTATTCTTTAATTCAACAGATGATAAACGATTATTAGTTACAGTATTACCATAAATCCGTAACCGCGTATCTGTTAAATAAGTTGCCTTTTCAGCCTGATAAAATGGTGCTAATTGCTTCACCGTCACTTTCCATGCTCCGGTATCTTTTCCTGATAAATCTGCGACCCCCACTGTATGTGGTAAATAATAAGTTTTATTTTGCTGTGTTCTTTTCTCTAGCAAAGCTGGATATTCTTTATTCTTAGGATCAATTCTCAGCTGGCCAAAAGAGATCCTCGGTGCATGAGTCAAATAAAGATGATTTAAAGAAGCTGTTGTTTCATCTTGATCTAAGGTTTCGATTACCCCAACAGGTCCTTCTTCAGGAAAATCCGGCATTGGCCTTTCTCCTGCTTTAAATGTTCCACTTGTATTTGTTTCTTGCTGCCCTTCGACTCTTTCTGTCTGGATTCCAATCGATATTGGGATACAGACAAGCAAGACAACTAAAAAAATAAGTTTATTTTTCACCTGTTTTCCTCCTAACTACTCACATTAAACTAAAAAATTAACTCGCCCTATCATATTTTAAATTTTCTATTTCAAAGAATTTATCTTTTAAAGAAACAATATCTCTCGTTTTTAATGGAGTATCAAAGAAATAAAAAGAGGGGGATTGTTCTAGTTTACTGTTCAAAAGATAAGGGATATTCGTCATAATGATATCAGCCTTTTCTCGTTCATTTTCATTAATAAAAGATAAGTTAAATGTATGACGATAATAGTCTGAAATTCGATCACTAATGACTTTTTTTAAATAAAAAGGCAAGTCACTCTCTAAAAGTATTTTTATTTCAGGTTCAAAATGTGACATTTTTTTAATCGCTGTAAAATTTAAAAAATATTTTTGAACTAAAAATTCGGTCTCTAAAAAAATGAGATTGCCTGTTTCTAAATAAAGATTTTCTAGCAAATCACGTAATTTACTCTCTAAATTAAGATAGTCGAGATGTTCTAAAATATTATGTCCATCAATATCAACTGATATATTTTTGAAAAGTTTACAAAAAAGATGGGCACAAAAAGCTGCCACAAAAAAACGATCATAAAGTTCCGACGGTATCCTTACTATTTCCTCGTTAAATTTTGTCATTAATTGAACCGTTGCCTGATAAATATCAGAATTTTTCTTTTTATGAAAACTTAAAATTCTTTCTTTGAGTTGCGTTGATTCATACATTTTCATTTTCACTTGAATCAATAAAAGATAAAATGAAATTTCTCCTTTCACATGAACATTATATTGAAGGATAAATTCTTTTAAAATATCAACCGTTTCAATTAATTTTTCAACATAGATATAATCTTTCCAAGCGTCTTCCATCTCGACTAAGTGATGCTTTCGTAAACGAATTAAATTAACGGCTAATAAATAAGCCATTTGGCGTCGTTGAACTTCTGAAAAATTAACCTCTAAAGCTCCGGTTACCTCATCCACAGTCCGATAAACTTTTTCTTCATCCAATGGTTCAAAAGGCCAAATCGTCCCCTTATAAGTAATCCAAGTTAATACATAAATCACAAGTCGAATTTGTTTTTCTTCTCCTACAATTTGAAAGTTTTTACGAGATAAAGACAAATTATAGCTTTCTAAAAAGTCCTTTATTTTTTTCAAACTCTTCCTAATCAAACTTTCACTTAAATAATATTCCATCGCATAATGAGTGACAGAGATAAACTCTTCATAAATAATGGCTTGAAAAATTTGCATAGTGTCATCTTGATTGATAATAAACCGTTTAAATTCGGTCAAGTTAACCCCTTTTTCAAATCTTAAAAAAAGGCCATGATACTTTTCATATTCTAATTCCATTGGCATTTGTGTCTCTTGATTAAATTCTTCTACCATTTCGAGTATTTGATGAATATAACGTTGAACCGTTCTTTCACCGACATTTAGCGTTTCGCTTATTTCGATAATTGAATACCAACGTTCTTCATTGGCCAATAATTCAATGATTCTAATCGCGGTTTGATTTGTATTTTCGAGTAATGTTAATCGCTGTTTTTCCAAATGTCAGACTCACCTTTCCAAGAAACATATATATGTTTATATTATGTACTATTTTACGTTTTTTTACAATGTATTATCAACTTATGTCTTTTTTATGTATAAAAATATAAAAAACCACCACAGTTCAAAATCATAAATGACGTCAAACTGAAGTGGTAATTCTTTTTTCCTTTAATTATCTTGTTTTGCGATTTTTTATTCTTGTAATTCTAAAGGTAATTCAACATTGTAGGTATGTTCTACTTTGGCTTCTTCATTTCCTTTTTTATGCCCATTAAAATCTAATTTAATTTCTTTAATTTGATCCATTTGATCTATTTGATCAAATTTAAAATAAACATGACCGTCTTTCTCTTTATCTTTAGCAAAAATATCTTCCCAATAATCAGTAAAATGTTCGCCTTTAATTTCTTTACCATCCTTTAATACAATCGTTGCTTCATCTGGATGAATACTTACCTCTTCATCACTTGCATTTTTTATTGTATAGTGCATTGACATTAGACCATGAAAAATTTCATCTTGAGCATCATCTTTAAATTTGTCAACTTCCACGACTTTCACACGATCAATTTTGAAATCAATATTTTCCCATTCGTTATCTGACCAATTTGTTTTATAGCTCGCTTCAAATTTGACTTTAGGATTATTTTTACCAGTGACGATTTCTTTAAAATCGCCATCATCTTTTAAAGTTAGTTCTCCCGTATCAATTTCATCACCATCATCTATCGTTGATGATTCACTAATTTTACCTTCTTCTACTTTTCCTTTGACTTCTTGTTTAGAACAAGCCCCTAATCCTAAAATTAAAACGGCTAATCCTACTGTTGTCCCTACTAATTTGATTTTTTTCATTGTTTTTCCCTCTACTCTCTAGTTTATTATTTTGTTTCTATTATTTTAGTTAATTCAGTATTCCACTGCTCTAATTCTTTTTCATCATATTGCTCATAACGGCCAACTTCATGTAAGATCTTTTTGATTTCATGCATTGCTTTTTTCTCTTCGTACCATTTTTTTATCGCTTGTGTTTTACTGCTCTCTTCAATTTTATCCAATGAGCGTAAACTTTCATCTAACTGATTTATGGTATTCACGATTCTTGCAATCACACGCTCCTCTTTCTTTTCTGTTTTTTCAATCGTTGTCATTTGATCTCTTCCTTTCTAATTGTTTTTATTAATGAGTAAACCCATGTGTTTTACGTGTTTCTTGATTATGATATAAAATACGTGCTTGATTTAACTCTTCGATCGACTGATTAAAATCTCGAATTAAAGCATCTGCTAAATTCTGACCTAAATCTGCTCGACAAACAAATCGTTGAACAATCGTTTCTTGAAGATTTTTAGGCAATGGATACGCTGGCACTTGCCACCCCTTCATTTGTAAACGATCAGCCAAATCATATAATGTCCATTCAACCGCTGTTTCATCTTTCAATTTGTAACAAACTATAGGTAAATTTTCACCATCATTGTACATCTCGAAAAGACCTGTTGCTTCAACTGCTTTAGCTATTGTCATTGCTGCTTCTTTCGTACGTTGATGAATTTCCTTGTAACCGTTGAATCCGTAACGATAAAAATTATAATATTGACCAATAATTTGACTAGCACTTCGAGAGAAATTAATCGCAATTGTTGGCATATTTCCACCTAAATAACTCACTTCAAAAATCAACTCTTCAGGTAAATACTCTTTATCTCGCCATAAAATCCAACCAACTCCCGGATAAACTAAGCCATATTTATGACCTGAAGTATTAATGGATACGACATTTTTCAAACGGAAATCCCAGCGTAATTCTGGATCAATAAAGGGAACAAACATCGCACCACTAGCACCATCAACGTGAATAACAACTTCTTGATCATGTTTTTGATTATATTGAGAAACCAGCTCGTCTAACTTTTCAATATCATCAAATTTACCTGTATAGGTTATTCCTAAAATCCCTACAATTCCAATCGTATAGTCATCCACATAATCCATCACAACTTCTGTATTCATTCTTAAGTGTTTTTCATCCACAGGAACTTCACGAAGTTCGATATCCCAATAAACACAGAATTTTTCCCAACACACTTGATAGCCTGAAGAAATAACTAAGTTTGGTTGCTTAGCGTTAGTATCCAATCCTTTCTTCTTAGCATGTTCACGCCAACGGAACTTCATTGCCATCCCGCCTAACATACAAGCTTCACTCGAACCAACTGTTGACGTTCCAATGGCCTTTTCTTGATCTGGGGCATTCCATAAATCAGCTATTATATTGACACAACTTGTTTCTAACTCAGCTGTTTCTGGATATTCAGATTTATCAATTGCATTTTTTTCCATCGTTTCTGACATGAGTTTTGTAGCTTCTGGATCCATATAGGTTTGACAAAAAGTTGCTAAATTTTGGCGAGCATTCCCCTCATCAATTAACTCATCCTTAATGAGACGATAGGCCACCTCTGGTTCTACCGGATCTTTATGTAAACGTTTCATAATAATATCCTCACTTGAGGCTAGTGTTCCAAAAATGGGTTCGTTTTCTTCTACTTTTTTCGTCATTTTTATTCATTCTCCTTAATTAATCGTTTTAATGGCTCCACCTGGTTCGATATCAAACTGGCAGGGGTTATTTTTAGCCAATAATTTTTTATCTAAGCATACTTTGACAATCGTTGGATGATCATAATCTGTAAAATAATAACTTTGTGTTTCATTACACATCGTCCCAACATACTGTGAGTAATCAGAATGCCCGTCTTGATCAATAACAATTCCTTTTGGGATACGAACCGTCGCTAATACATGATAAGCATTTCGCACACCGGCTTCTTCAGTTGGTGCTTCCTCAATGTGTTCTCTAAAAAAAGCAGCTCTGACAAAACGTTCCGGCGGTGTGTAGCCACCCGGTAGTCCCAATGTTCCTGTTCCTTGTGAGAAGGGTCTCGCAATATAATTACCAAAACGTTTTTCTTTGTATTGCTCTGGTTGAACATGTAAATAATTACGTAGATTATCAAGATGCCACTCAAAATAAGGCGTATTGGTTAAAACACCGATAGGATTTTCTTTAACCATTAATTTTATTTCGGTTGGTTCGATGATGACGCAACGACCTGTTGTATCAGTAATAATCCAATGTAGTGGTGTTACAATATCTAGTATTGGCGCTTTAGCACTTACTAAATGAATATTTTTAAGTTGGTCTTCCACCTCCTCTATTGAAGCACAATGACCTAGCAACCATAAAATAAATTCATGGGGTGCTAAATTTAGTGCTTCCTCTTTTTTATTTTTACGGTAATTTACTTCACCGGGTAAATATAATTCAGCAACAGCTAATCCTTTTTCATTGACACCATCAGCTACAAAATAACTTTCACCTAATAGGCGACCAGCTCCAATGAAACCATATTTATTTTGATGACTTCTAGCATCTAAACATGATTTCCATTGATAGTTTCTCGGTAAATAAGTTGGTTTTGCCTCTAATGGAAAAGCAAAATCCATTGTTCGTGACAGCAAGTGATGATGATCCTTTGTTTTTAAATAAATACTTGTACACATTTTTATTCACTTCTTTCTTTTATTTTTCTAATTCCTGTAGCATTTGATTATCATCTAATTCTGAAATACCTTCCTCATGATGTTTTTGAAGAAATCCCATTGATAGTCTTAATAGAGCAACAAAGACTATCCAAGAAACACATAAAACAACTAAGCTTTTATTAAACATTGGTTGACCAATCCCACCAGAAATGGCTTCTCTCAATCCATAAATCGAGTACGACATTGGAAGGTAAGGATGAATAAAATTAAAGAAATTATTCGTTAAAGGCATTGGGAAGGTTCCACCTGCCCCACCAAGTTGTAAAACAAGTAAAACCATCGCGATAAAACGCCCCGGATTATCAAACGTCATTGCAAGGAACATGACAATAAACATATAACACCAAGCACTAACAAGGGTCATGAGATAAAATTGACCGAGATGATCGACGTGTAAACCGATACCTAGCATGATGGTCGCTTCGATGATAGCCATGGCTGTTGAAACAACAAACCCAAGAACCACTTTACTCAACCACCAATCTCGACTACTTTGTCCCTTTATAGACACTCGTCGGATAGGAAAGACAAAGTTAAAGACTAAACAACCGACAAACAAGGCTAAAGACATAATGTAAGGTGCTAAAGCTTCTCCATAATTGGCAACACTACTATACTTTTTATTTTTAAGTTTCGTCGCATCAGAAAACATCTCTATATTTTTTTCATTAATTTTAATTTTAGAACCCATTTCACTCGCACTATCAAGAGCGGTTGCCAATTGTTCTGCTCCTGTCTGTAACTGTCCTTGTCCTGACATAAGCTGGGGTGAATTTTGTGTAAGCTCATTCAAACCGCTTGTTAATTGCCCAGCACCGGAATTAAGTTGATTCACGCCATTTGACAATGTCGGCAGTTGACCAGACAGTTCATTTAATCCCTGACTGAGTTGCGCACTTCCTCCTGCCAATTGATTTGCTCCACTAAAGGCCATCGGTGCTGCTTGAAGCATTTGCTCTGCTTGATTCGTTGCTTCATTTAATCCTGTAACTAATTGTGTTGCATTCGCTGGATTGGGAACTAAATCAAAGGTATCAAGCACTTGATTAGTTCCTTTCTCTATCTCACTTACAGATTCAGAGAGCTGTTTACTTTGGCTTGCTAATGCTCCAGTTAGTTCACTTAATGCTGTCGATTGCTCAACCAACTGATTTGAAGAAGCCATAGCTTGATTTATTTCTTGCGTCATTTTTCCTGTTTCAGTAGCAATTTTTTGATTCACTTCTTGCTCAAATTGAACTACTTCTTGATTAATCGAATGAATTAATTCATTTTTTAACGTCGCATCCATTGAATCTTGTGCATTAATCAAGGATGAAATATTATTCTGAACCGTTGAAGAATCAACTTGTAACGTTGTTTCCAGTTGCGTTAATCGCTGACTAACTTGTTGCAAGTCATTGGCTACTTGAGAAGCATCAACCGAAACTTTTTCTAATTCATTAGCATGCGTCACTAATTGTTCTAAATCTTGATTCATTTTTTTTATATTTGCTTCAATCGTTGCTTTGGAATTAACATCCATTGCCTGATCGACATCCTTTAAAACTGTTTCTAACTCTTGACTTCCCTGATTTAACTCATCTAAACCAATTTTTAATTGAGCTATTTGAACACTCAAGGGTTGAATTTTTTGATTCACTGTACCTAATCCTGTACTTAATTGATTCGCTCCTGTTGTTAATTGGGACACACCATCGTTCAATGGACCAATATTATTTGCAAGCTGTGACGTTCCTTGCGCCAACTGATTCGAGCCTGAATAAGCACTGCCGACGCCCGAGGTATACTTGGTTAATCCTTGTCCCAACTGTTCTGTTCCAGTTGCTAGCTGATTTGAACCATCTGCTGCTTCATTAATTCCTTTAACAGCTTCTTTACCAACCTCACTCAAAGCTGTCACATAGGCTTCTATGACATTATCACGGACTTGAGATTCTAACTGCGTTGCTCCCATACCCGCAACTTCTTCGCCAATATAATTTAATGAGCCATTTGTTGTATAGATAATTTCCATCTTTTTAGGTTCTTTATCCAAAAGCGTCGCCGAATTTTTAGAGAAATCTTTAGGAATATCAACAATCATGTAATAATAAAGGTCTTTCATCCCTTTTTCAGCTTTCTCTTTTGAAACAAATTCCCATTTTAACTGTTTGTTGGTTTTTAATTGTGAAACAATTTGATCGCCTACATCTATTTTTTGTCCCAACATCTCTGTCGGTAAATCTTCATTCACAATCGCTACTGGTAAATCTTTTGCACGACCATAAGGATCCCATACTGATTTATCAAAGAAACCAGCATATAAAATTGGAATAAACGTGATCGCAACGACGGATATCAAAAGAATTTTATTTTTAAAAATATGAATAAATTCTTGTTTAATCATTTTCATCGCAGTCACTCCTTACTATTTTATCTTGTAGTTTTGGTATTTTTTTCTCACAATAGAAATGATAAAAAACAAAAGGAACAAGTAATGTAATGACATAACTAACGCCAAGAGTCAAAATATAATGATGGGCTTGACTTGTCTGTAACTCTTTAGGTGCACAGAATGAAGAGATAATCGCCAAGAGAGACAATAATAATCCAGCACCTGCCAATATTATTTTTACTTTATTACCTCCTGGAACTTGATACGCTCTCTCTAATGTTTGGTTTTTCTTTTTCAAAATCAAGGCAAAGTAACCAATAAAAAGAAGCACATAAGCACTCAGATAGATAATAACGGTCAACGAAATTGCAGTTAGGAAGGAAACATTATTTCCACCACCACCTAAAGTAAGAATAGCTGCCCAAATCGTTACTAATATTCCTTGAACAATAAGTAATGGAACTGGAACCCCTGCCCGATTTACTTTTTTAAACCTTGCTGGTAATAAACCTTTTTCAGCAACAAATCTTAACCCTTCCGTAGGACTCACTGTCCACGAACTAACTTGCGCCGTTACTCCAAATGCTAAAAGAAGAGCCATTATTTTAACCAACCATACTAAATGATGATTGTTTTCTAAAAGTAACGTTTCAAATGCTTGAACAACACCACTATTTAAAGATAGTTCTTTACCAGGAACAACCATTGAAACTGCTGCCCCACCTATTGTACTAAGAACAATGCCTACTATAACCAGAGCTATCATAATCAGCGGATAATTTTTTTTAGGGTTTTCTAACTCAGTGATATGGGGTGCTGAAGCTTCAACCCCCATATAAGCTAACATGAACGTCACCAGAGCAGGAAAATCTGCCGCTGTTGGTAAAAAGGTTTTATCTGTAAAGGATGAAGCAAATTCATGACCTGAGAATTTAAATTTTAATGTTAGAAATAATAAAATAAAAACAGGAACGACAATTCCTAATATAAAACCGGCTTTTGCAATTTTGGCCGTCACATTTGTCCCTCGAAGTTGCATTAAGGTAATTAACCAAAAAATGACAACCACCGCAATAAATTTAAACATTGGATTTTCATTTAGTGCTTTCATATCTAGTGCGTAAGCTAGTGAACCGATAATGAAATAAATCATCGTGACAAAGCCAACCGTAATTTGAAACCATTGAAAAAATAAAGCAGCAAAACCATATTTTTCACCTAAACTTTTACCAACCCAGCCAAAAATACCTCCTTCTTTATATTTTTCAACTGTTGCCATTTCAGCAGAACAAAGAGCGACGGGTAAAAACCAAGCTAGCCCACAGAGTAGTAAAAAGAAGATCAGTGTCTTCCCTGACTCGGCAAACGTTGGGTATTCATAAACGGTTATAAAAAGTGACGCCGTCATTGCAAAGAAACTGAAACGTGACATTTTTTTCTTATCCATCCTAAAATCTTTCCTTTCTTAGCCATCTCTTACTTTTATTTTTTAGTAAGTTCCTGTTTCGATGACCTTTTAAATCTGACTATTTTTAAAGTAGTCTTCATTAACAACTAACCGAAACTAACTAAAATTATCACGTTTTCCATAATTACAGCCATTTAACACAACAAATTAAAGTAAAAACAACGGCTTGATATCTTTTAGTTTCTTTTATTTCTTTGTTATCTCAACTACACTCTTAGTATATAAAAAAAGACATCTTTCACTTTTTAAATTTTGTCGGTTCATCAGAACAATTTTTAAAAAATAGTGAAATATTGATGTTTTTTTTCGTTTGTGCTCTTTTTTAAATCATTTTTTTGCTAAATAAACAAAAAAAGAGTAGTAAAAAAGCTTTTAAAAGCTTTTTTACTACTCTTTTATTCTATAAATAATTCTATAAATAATTCTATAAATAACTCTTTTAATAACTCAATCTTCTCGTTAAATAAAAAATACATGTTATCATCTATCTAGCAAGGATTATTTTTAAAAACCATAAACCAAATTTGAATACCGTTAGGATCCATTAGACCAATAATTTTCTTTCCTTTATTGAAATACATCTCCATTGATAATTCTTCCAAATGCTCTTTAATTTTCAAAAGACTTTCGAAAGTCGGAACTTTAAAAGTAATATGATCGACTCCCAAATCATTATCTTCAATCAAATGGGTCGTTCCTGTTGGAGACCAAGCATTCAACGCAATTTGATGATGGTACTCATTTAAAGTTAAATAATGAGCACTTGCAAAATCATCATCCTTTAATTTAAAGCCCAGCATCTTAGTATAGAAATCATAACTTCTATCCAAATTAGCAACGGACAAGTGAATACTACCCAATTTAGTTTCTTTAGGTATCTGATGGTATTCTTCAAATTCTTCATCCATCATGCGATAAACATCTAATTCTTTTGTCACACCATCAATTCGACCATCCAATAATGGCCACTCTTCTTTCGGACGATCCCACGTGAAAGATAGGCGATTACCTTCTGGATCAGTAATATAAATCGCTTCACAATAACCGTGATCACTTTTACCATCAATCGGATAATTAATTTCTAATAAATGGCGAATAAAGCTTGATAACTGTTTTCTTTCAGGAAATACATAAGCAATATGATTTAGACCAATACGGTCATTGCCACCTTCTTGCCCATCTGAAACATAAATTAAACCTAATAATTTTCGTTTTTGACATCCAACTCCCATAATAGCCATGTCATTCTCTTCGTTAATCAGATCAAGACCAATCACACGATGGTAAAATCCAACCATTTTATCTATATCTTTAACTTTAATTGCTATAGATGACAACTGTATTTTAGGATCTAACGAAAAGTTCTCCATATAGTTACTTCCTCCTAATAAAATTCATGATTACAACATCTCGACATATTGTACCATTTTTCCTGAGAACAAACTAACGAAAATTAAGGACTTTAACCTAATTCTATAAAAAAATAATTAAATTGGAGCTGAATTTGAAAACTGACTATTATAAAGATCCGCATAGAAACCTTTTTGTTCCATTAATTCATCATGATTTCCAGTTTCTAAAATATCACCTTGATCCATCACAAGGATTTGATCCGCATCACGTATGGTGGATAGACGATGTGCAACCACAAAACTCGTTCGATTTTGAAGTAAATTTTCCATCGCTTTTTGAATTAAAATTTCAGTTCGAGTATCAACACTTGAAGTAGCTTCATCTAAAATTAACACATCTGGATTTACTAAGAAAGCCCGCGCAATTGTAATTAATTGACGCTGCCCTTGCGAAATATTTGAGGCTTCTTCATTTAAAATTGTTTGATAACCTTCTGGAAGGCGACGAACAAATTCATCCACGTGAGCTGCCTTAGCTGCTCGATAGATATCTTCTTCCGATGCCTCTAAATTACCATAACGAATATTGTCATAAATCGTTCCAGTAAATAACCATGTATCTTGAAGAACCATTGAAAAATTCGAACGTAATTTTTCACGAGTCATGTTACGAATGTCTTGCCCTTCATAATAAATATTACCGCCATCAATATCATAAAATCGTTCTAACAGATTAATCATAGTGGTCTTACCTGCACCAGTTGGACCAACAATCGCTATTTTCTCACCTGATTTAACCTCGAAATTAACTTGTTTCATCAACCGTTTTTCTGGAGTATAACCAAAAGCAACTTCTTTAAAAATAATTTTAGAATCACTTGTGACAATTGGTGCCTCAACAATATCGTCTACCATTTCCAATTCATCTAAAACTTCAAAAATCCGCTCTGCTGAAGCAAGTGTTGCTTGAATTGTATTAACGATACTTGCTAACTGCCCGATTGGTTGAGAAAACTGATTAGTATATTGCATAAAGGCTTGTACATCCCCTAATGGTAATTGTCCATGGGCAACTTGAATCCCCCCTAAGACAGCAACAAAAATATAACCAATATTTTTAATGAAATCCATCAATGGCATAATAACAGTTGAAATAAATTGAGCTTTCCAACTGGCTTGGTAGAGTGTTTCATTTTCTTCCTCAAATTTTTCAATATCACGATCTTCATGATTAAAGCTTTTAGCAACAGTATGTGCTCCATATGTTTCTTCAATTTGATTGTTCAATAATCCCAAACTACGTTGTTGTTTACCAAAAAAGACTTGAGATTTTGGTGCAACAATTAGTGTCACAATCAAACTAAGTGGCACAGTAAGAAGAGCAACGAGTGTCAATTTCCAACTAATGGAAAACATCATGATTAAAATTCCAACCAGCATTACAATACTCGTTAAAAATTGCGTCAAGCTTTGTTGGAGTGTACTGGCAATATTATCCATATCATTAATTGCTCGTGACATAATATCCCCATTTGAGTGTGTATCAAAGTAAGAAATGGGTAACCGATTCATCTTTTCATTAAATTCTTTTCTTAACTGATAAACCGTCCGTTGCGTCACTCGTGTCATAATAAACTGTTGAAAAAAACCAAAAAGAGCGGAAGCTGCGTATAACGCTAAAACGAGCAACAAGATATGCGCTATTTTTTCAAAATTAATTGGAATTTTAGTGACGGCTTCTCCCTGTTCCATCATCCCTTTAGCTTTCATTAAACCGTTAAAAATTTCAGTCGTTGCTTGACCTAATATTTTAGGTGTCCTAATTTGAAAGATTGTTGCAGTAATTGCTAAGATTACTACTATTCCAACAAGATAAAGTTTATCTGACATATAATTTAATAATCTTTTTAACGTTTTTGACATGTTTTTAGGTTTATCTACTTTACCTTTCATTCCTCCAGGTCCTGGTCGTCCTCTCATGCAATTTCCTCCTCTCTCAATTGTGATGCAAGAATCTCTTGATAGGTTTCATTGGTTTCTTTCAACTCTTGATGCGTCCCTTTACCAACCATTACTCCTTCATCCAGTACTAAAATAGTATCAGCCTCAATAACAGTACTAATACGTTGTGCAACAATCACAATCACAGCATCTGTGATATTTTCTTTGATAGCTTGACGGAGAAGGGCATCCGTTTTGAAATCGAGTGCGGAAAAAGAATCGTCAAAGATGTAGATACTTGCTGGTTTTATCAATGCGCGAGCAATACACAATCTTTGTCTTTGCCCTCCAGAAAAGTTACCGCCACCTTGTTCCACTTCACTTTCCAATCCCTCTGGTAAAGTTTCAACAAATTCTTTTGCCTGTGCTATTTCCAATGCATGCCAAATTTCCATATCAGTTGCATCTGGCTTACCATACAACATATTCGACCGAATTGTCCCTGTAAATAAAACCGCCTTTTGAGGAATAAAGCCAATCGTTTCACGTAGCATTTTTTGTTCTGTTTTTGTAACATCAACATTATTGACTTTAATTACCCCAGATTCAATATCAAAAAACCGTGGAATCAAATTAATTAAGGTTGTTTTACCTGCTCCTGTTCCTCCGATGATAGCAACTGTTTCTCCAGCTTGCATGGCAAAATCAACTCCGCATAAAGCTAAATTTTCTGCTCCTTGGTAACGAAATTTAACATTAGAAAAAGATAAATTTCTTTGGTTGCCCATTTCTTCTGACATTTCAGGATCTTTAATCTCATTCTTCATATTTAAAACATCATTAATTCGACGTGCAGAAACCTGAGCTCGAGGGACAAATATAAGAATCATTGTTAACATCATAAAACTCATTAGAATTTGCATCGCATAAGTTGTAAAAGCCATCATATTTCCGACTTGTAAAGTTCCATTAGCAACGGCATGCCCACCAAACCAAATAATTCCTACATTTGTCAAACTAATAATTAAAGTGATAATCGGACTCAGAATGGCTAAAATTGTATTAACCTTAATCGCCGTTTTAGTGTAGTCATGATTAGCTTCATCGAAACGAACTTCCTCAACTTGAGTTTTGTTAAACGCACGAATCACACGAACACCTGTCAATCCTTCTCTAAAAATTAAATTTAAATTATCTGTTTTCTTTTGCAAGCTTTTAAATAATGGGATTGCAAAGAACATCGTTACCCCAATAACAACCAAAAGAATCGGCACAATGACAATAAAAATTTTAGTTAGTTCACGATCACGTTGAAAAGCTAAAATACTTGCACCAATTAACATAATTGGCGCATTAATCAACATTCTCATCATCAACTGAACTAACATTTGAACTTGATTGACATCATTGGTCGTTCTTGTAATTAAAGAAGCGGTCCCAATCGAATCAAATTCAGAATTAGAAGCATATTCCACTTTTTTATAAATAGCCGAACGAAGATTTTTTCCAACTCTCTGAGCTTCTCGTGTGGCTATAAAAGTATTTAGCAAAGAAGCTGATATCCCAACTAAAGAAACGCCTAACATTATTTTTCCTACATCCCAAATATAAGAGATATTACCATTACTTACTCCTTTATCGATAATATTAGAAGTTAGCGTTGGTAAATAAAGATCTGCTCCTACCTGAATACACATAAATAAAACAGCCATAAGCATGGCAGATAGCGATATTCTTTTAATTATTTTTGTCATCTTTTTACTCCTTTCCTTTCATAACACCATATTTTAACCAAGTTAGTTTTGTTTCAAAACTTTTTTTTACTTGGTCAATATCAATTTCCCCTGTTTCTTTTTCTAAACGATACCCTTCATTAATTGTTAAAAACATCATCGTTACAATTAAATGGGCTAATTGTTTCATTTCTGCAAAATCTTTAACTTTTAAATTCTCTAAATTCATTTTTTCAAAGGACCTTGAAAAAGGTTGAGCTGTCTTTCGCTTCTGCTTTAATTCTTTCACTTTATCTTCTGCTAACATTTGGTGAGAGGCTTTAAAATCCATATAGACAATAAAATTTTTATAAAACTTTGCGTGTGCGCCTAAAAAAACCTCTTCTACAAAATAATTAAAAAATAAATAAAATGTTTCAAAAAAATCACCATGAGAAACTTGTAGCATCTCACTATAATAATCTTCTAAATCAAACCGTAATAATAAAATACAATAAAAAAACAAATCTTGTTTATCTTTAAAATATTGATAGAAACTCCCTCTTGGAATATCTGCTATTTTAATGATATTTGAAATCGCAGCATCGTGATAAGCATGTTTTGAAAACTCTTGTTTTGCTGCTGCCATAATTTTATTTTGTTTTTCTTCGTCTAAGCGAAAAAAGGTTTCTGATGGCATTTTTTATCCTCCCTTTTGAACATGTGACATTGTGTCATTATACATGACAACGTGTCATTTATCAATTTTTTTATATTCAAATTTACAATTTATTTAAAAACAAAAGAATACCAATTTATTTCTAAATCACGTATACTTATAATTGAATAAAAAAAGGAGTCGAAAAATGAAGCAAGAAATTTATGATATTACAATCATTGGTGGTGGACCTGCTGGACTATTTGCTGGCTTTTATGCTGGTATGCGTCAGGCAAAAACCAAAATTATAGATAGTTTGCCTGAATTAGGTGGACAACTCGCTTTACTTTATCCCGAAAAGCAGATTTATGATATTGCTGGTTTTCCTAAAATTAAAGCACAAGAACTCGTTGATTCTTTAATTCAACAAATAAAACCTTTTCAGCAGACAATCTGTCTAGGTCAGGATGTTCTACAGTTAGAACAAATAGAAGGTCAGCTCTTCAAATTAACAACCAACAAAGAAATCCATTTTTCTAAAACGGTGATTATCGCAGCAGGTAATGGTTCTTTTCAACCTAGACGTCTCAATATTGAACAAGCGGATACTTTTGAAGGAAAACAACTTCATTATTATGTTAAAAATATGGCTGATTTTAAAAATCAAGATATTGTCATTTGTGGTGGTGGTGATTCTGCTGTTGATTGGGCTTTAATGTTAGAAAGCATCGCTAATTCTGTCACCCTTGTTCATCGTAGACCCCAATTTAGAGCCCACGAGTACAGTTTAGAAAAGTTAAAACAATCGACTGTTGAAATTAAGGCTCCGTACGTCATTGATGACTTAATCGTCGTTGACCATCAATTAAAAAAATTACGATTAAAAAATCCAAAAGAGGATTTAATAGAAACAATCACTCTTGATCATTTAATGGTTAACTACGGCTTTTCTTCTTCCATAGGTCCGATAAAAAAATGGGGCTTAGATTTAAAAGGTTCTTCTATATTAGTCAACTCTGATATGTCGACTTCTCAACCAGGAATATTTGCTATCGGAGATATTGTTAGTTATCCTGGTAAAGTAGAATTAATTGCGACAGGCTTCGGTGAAGCACCAACAGCAGTTAATAATGCCATTCATTGGATTAATCCTAAAGAACGGTTACAACCAATGCATAGTACTAGTCTCTACGAACAATAAAAAAGTAAAGGAAGTGTCCAAATGAATGTCAAACGCCAAACCCTTGAGGAAAGTGCTAAACGTTGTCTTGAAGATCGAGGGGTCACCATGCGAGATATCGCTGAACTCGTTTATTTCTTACAGAAAGATTATTTAGAAGAGTTAACACTTGAAACATGTGAAGAAAATATTGAAGCTGTCCTAAAAAAACGTGAAGTTCAAAATGCCATCTTAACAGGTGTTCAATTAGATATTTTAGCTGAACAAGGTAAGCTGATGCAACCTTTACAAGAAATCATAGATACCGATGAAGGTCTCTATGGTATTGATGAAATCATGGCTTTAGCGATTGTTAACGTATATGGAACGATTGGTTTTACAAACTATGGCTATATTGATAAAGTCAAACCTGGCATTCTGGCTCGCTTAAACTGTCATGGTGATAATAATGTTCACACATTCTTAGATGATATCGTTGGAGCGATAGCAGCAGCAGCAGCAAGCCGCCTTGCCCACTCCATGCCTGAAACAAAATTCGAAATAAAAAAAGATACTACCGATTAAACGGTAATATCTTTTTTTAATTGTCTTTTTCCAAGCCTTATAAAAAGGAAACAAAACAAAATAAATAAAATAAAAAATAAAATAAAACAATGTAAAAAATAATCTTGTGGTAATGCATTGATAATTGGATCAGTTAATGGATCAAACATCCAAGCATCATTATTAAAAAATAGTTCATGGAACCAGATAAAAAACTGATTAAATGCGACCGCCATTGTTGCTACAAGTGATAATAGAACAACTAAAACAGCAGTTAACGGTTTAATCAATGTCCATATTCTTTTTTGACGATACAGTTGACCAATATAATAAAAACTAGGTAAACTTGTTAAGAGTAAAATTAAATAATTCAATTGGAATAAATTTTTAACTTCTTTAAAATGTAACAAGCCATTAACAGAACTTGAAAAATCACTTAACTTTAGCGAGTTTATCCAAAAAAAATTAAGATATTGCATTAATTCATCATAATTTTTCATCAAATTTGAATACGACAAATCAACAATTTTAGTTATCTCGAGAGAATGAACATCGATTACATATAACCAACGCGCATTAATCGTTAGCGTAATCGCGAGAGTCAATAAAAAAAGGAGTAACATCACAAATTGTAAATAGTTTTTTAATTTTACCTTCACTAGATTATCCACTCATCCAGTGAAGAAACCACATGTGTTGGAGCTTCCGGTAATAATGGTACCTGATTTTCTGACGTAAAACCTGTTAAAACCAGTAAGGTATCAATTCCGTTCCTAATCCCAGCTTGAATATCCGTTTCATAATTATCACCAACCATGATCACCTTTTTTTTAGGTAAATCCATAACCTGTAACGCTGATTCCATAATAATTGCTTCTGGTTTTCCTATATATGTTGCATTTACTCGCGTTGCCGTTTCTAATAAACTAATCAAAGAACCCGCTCCCGGCGCTAAACCTTCGCCCGTTGGAATATTCTTATCTGGATTGGTCCCTATAAAAAAAGCTCCATTTTGAATCGCAAAAGTGGCTAATTTTAATTTTTCATATGTTAATTCTGTATCTAAACCAACTACAACATAATCCGGATTTTTTTCTTCCCATACAAATCCAGCCTTTAAAATTCCTTCCTTTAAACCACTCTCACCAATAATATAGACACTATTTCCTTTGTTTAGCTTTTTCATGTAATCAACGGTTGCTAACGTTGCCGTATAGACATGCTCTTTTGAAACATGAATATCAAATGAATCTGCCAAGCGTCTACTCACATCTGATGGTGTTTTTGTTGTATTATTCGTAACAAACATAAATGGAATTTTTTTTGCTTGTAATCGTTCAATGAATGGTTTCGCTGCCGGTATCTTCTCGTTTCCCAAATACATCGTACCATCCAAATCAATTAAATATCCTTGGTATGTCATAATATCCCCCTATTGTTCTCGCTCTCTAATCACAAAACCTTTAGCTTTAGTTTGTACTTTCTTAACCTCTTTTTTTTCTTTTTTATTATCTTTTCGTGGTTGCTCTTTTTTCTTAAAATTAGATTTACGACGCGGTTTTTGATGCTCTTTTTTAGTTTCTTCTACTTGATTTTTAGGTTTTGGTTTCGTTTTTTTTCTTGGTCGACTATTAGATGTGTCACGACCTTTACGATGAAATTCACCGAATTGTTCAATCACAAAATAAGCACAGCCAAAATTACAGTATTCATATAAATAATCTTCCAGATGGCTAATTTTTGAATCAATCGCAGCGTTTCTAAAATCATCTTTAAAAAAACCCTTTAAACGTAATTGATCGTAACCCCAGTCACCAACAATATAATCGTATTTATTTAATATTTCATGATAACGTTCTAACAGTGCTCGATAATCAAACCCTTCTCGATAGTTCTTTACTAATCGATAATGACCATTACCTAATAAAAAATCGGCTGGATCTAACTCTTTAATTAACTGTTCAATTCGAAGTTCTTCTTCTGTTTTTTCAACGACTTCAACTTCTACGTTTTCTATTTCAACTTCAATCGTATTTTTCACTTCTTTTTTTCCCATTTTTTCACCATCCACTATTCTTCAATTCTATTTGCTAACCAATCAGCCACTACTTCTCTTAAAAAACGTGCTGATAAAATTTCTATTTTACCTTGATTAAATTCAGCATAAAAATAAGGTAAGAACGTCAGATGATCAACTGTCACCAACTGATAGTTTTTTTCAAGATCAATTGGTTCGTCTAAGACATTGATTTGCTTCGCACTCACTTGATTGATTCCATGATACCATATTTCACCAAAAACTTTACCTCGAAATTTCATCCCGATAATTTGTTGCTCTTTCAATTTACTTCTTAATTTCTCAATCTTTAAAATAAGAACACTCAAGTCTTTACCTTTTAAGGTCACACGAACCAGATTCATAGGATGAGGTAAACATTGATGTAAATCATAACGACTTACTCTTCCCTCAAGCAATGTTTTCAAAAACAAGCCCGAATTGATTAATGCAATCGCTGTGTGACTCTCATTTAACATTGCTAATAGCGTTTGTTCGATGAGTTCTTTTTCCTTGTATAGTGGTCTTACTAACTCTGTTACTGTTTCTTTTTGCAAGCCATTTTTGCCTCGATTTCTTAACTCTTCTATTTCTTTTTGATCTTCACTTTTTTCAACAATATCAATAACTGGAAAAGTGACGGCTTTTTTAGAAATTAACTGACCCGCCTCTAAACAAAATGTAACTTTACCTAAGTATTCACCGTAACGGCCAGCGGCCGCTAATAAAACTCCCTGTTCCAACTCACCTTGAGGTAAGAGATGATGTGTATGTGACCCTAAAATACAATCAATCTGATTAAATTTTTTGGCTACTTCCCGGTCCATTGGTAACCCTAGATGGGAGAGTACAATTATAATATCAGCAGTTTGCTCCATAACCGGCAACCACTTTTCCAAACACTGAACAGGATCTAAAACTTTCCAACCAAAAGGTTCATACGTCAGCGGCATTGGAGCCGTCAATCCAATAAAACCAAGAGTAGTTCCTCTTTCTGTTTTAAAATAGTGAATAGGTTCTGCCCATATGGGTTGTTTCTTTGTTAATAAATCTTGTAAATTAGCAAGAGTTACTTTAAAATTAGCTTTATCAAACAGATGATTTAGTTGCTGCTTATTATTTGTAATTCCTTCATTGTTTCCAATTGTTACTAAATCATACTTTGCCTGATTTAAAAGTTCTACATTAGCATGACCATTTGTCCATTCGGTCAGTGGTGCTTCTCGATCCATAAAATCACCTAAATCAATTTTAAAGACTGAGGAATCTATCACTTGCTGTTGCTTCAATAAGCGAGATAATCTAGGCCAATTTTCAAAGTGAGAATGTAAATCATTCGTATGAAGTAAATTTATATATTCTTTCATTTTTCAGACGACCCTATCTTTTATTTTCATTCTATCTTTCTATTATAATCGAATTCAATACATAGCAAAAGAGGTGAACTCCTTGTTTTATAAAAATAAAACAATCCAATTAGAAATCACAGCTACTTCTGACGGCATTTCAGAAATTAAATTTACTGCTTCATTACCTGAATTACCGCCATCAACTCCTAACCATCCCCACCTTCTACTACTAAAAAAAGAATTGGATGCTTACTTTTCTGGTCAACTGCAGCAATTTACTGTTCCTTTAGATTTAACCATAGGAACTGATTTTCAAAAAGAAGTTTGGTCAGCTTTAACTAAAATTCCTTATGGTCAAATTGTTACTTATGCTGATATCGCACAAATAATTAAGCGACCATATGCTTACCGAGCGGTTGGACAAGCCAATCGTAAAAACCCACTTCCAATTCTCATTCCTTGTCATCGTGTCTGTGGAAAAAACGGTACGTTAACTGGTTACACGGGAAACTCCGAGAAAGGTTTAACGACTAAGCAATTTTTAATCGATTTAGAAACACAAAACAAAAGATTACAACCTTAAAACAAACAAGGTTGTAATCTTTTTAGTTGATTAAACAATAAACTTATTAATTTCTAAACGTTTCATTTTCTTAGTTTCAATCGCGACAACCACGATTAAAATAAGAATAATCAAAGTTAAAGGAATGACAAGACTCGGAACGACATTTTGTCCTGTTCCGGTTAACCAGCCCATTATCTTAACAAAAATAGAATACATCGCTCCTGTCCAAAATCTAAAACTAAAAATAAGAAGGACAAGTACAGCAAAAACTAGGCTCAGAACACCTAATAATTTAGTTCGTTTCCATGAATAAGTAAGAATTGCAACTAAGTTTGCCAACTGACTAACACAGAATAGAACAAGTGTTAAAAATAAAAGTACTGCTATTAATTCCGCATAGATGGGTAAATTAAATTCTTTTAGATAAATGCTTCGAATACTATCCGAATAATTAATAAACATTAATTTAGGGAATCTAGCGATTAATTGATTGATTCCTTCTATCACAAAACTGCCTGCTAGACATGTTATAAATTGAATCAACATAGTTTGATTTAAAATTTCTTTTCTTGTTACAGAGTGATAACTAAAAAAAGTAATATTTTTGGTTAGATTTAACCATGCCATCACAAAAAGGTATATAAAAAATAAATAACTAACTTGTTCAACTTTAAAATCGATGATTTGAAAATGATTACTAACAAAGCTAAAACCAATTAATAGCAAATATAACAAAATAAAAACTAAGAAAATCCTAACATAATTAAACCATTGATTTTTTAAAACAACTCGATTTCTTTTCATCTACTTACGCCTCACTTTCTTCATTTATCGGTCTAGTAAGGTGTATAAATAACTCTTGTAAATTTAATGAACGTACATTTATATCATAGTCAGTAGCAACATAAACTTCTTCATCAGTTAATCTTGAGCAAACTTGTAAACGACCATTTAAATAAATTTGTCCAATCACATTACGTTGTCTGATAAAATCGCGAACTTCTTTTTCTTCTCCTTCAACCACATAAGCTTGATTAATCAATTCAGAAACAAAATCATCAACAATTACTTGACCATCTTCTACAATAACCACTTTTTCAATCAACGATTCAATTTCATCGATAAAGTGAGTGGATAAGATAATTGTTTTCGGATGACGATGGTAACTTGCTTGCAGATCTTGATAAAGCGAATAACGATGTGTTGCATCTAAAGAAAATGTTGGTTCATCTAGTAAAAGATAATCAGTATCTATACTAAAAGCCAAACAACTTCTAAAAATCATTTGCTTTTGAATCGATAATTGACTAAAGACCTTCTCTTGATTCAGTCCATATTTCTCCAACAAAGATTGGCAAACACTTAACTGAAAACAATCATACGATTGCTTTGTCCACTTAATAATTTGTTTCAATTTTGCTCTTTTAGGATAAATATCATCTTGTGACTGAAAATATATTTTTTTTACAATCTGTGGATTTTCAGCCATATCAATCCCATCAACTTCAAGATAACCATCCGTTGGGTATCTTAAATTTGCTATAATTCGCAATAATGTTGTTTTACCTGAATCATTTTGACCAATCAAACCATAAACTCTCTGTTTATCAATCTCCAAGTTGATATCGTTTAAAATCAATTGTCCATCAACAACTTTTGATAAATCCTTTGCTTGAATTCCCATGTTGGTAATTCCTCTCCTTTTAAAAAATAAAACATCTCACCCTATCATAGGCTACTAATGTTACGATAGAGTAACAGTCTCCTAACAAAAAATAACAAGATAAAATTCTTAAACGATAGTAAATGTCCGATTTTTAAAAATCCACTCTTTTATTCTCCAACAAATTCCAACTTTATCCCTTTAGCAATGGATTTTAAAAGTAATATCTCAGTATCTGTTAGTTCACTTTTTCCAACTAACGTTGTTGAAAAAATAACATCTCCCGTTCTTGCTTTATACATTAATATTTTTTTATCTTTAGAAAATTGTAATGCTTCTTCCATCAAACCTAAATATTTAACAGGTGTTTCTTTATCCCAGTCAATTCCCTCTAATTCATATCCTGAAATTTCACCATAAATTGCTTGTTTACTATCCGCTGCATTTAATTGCAAGGTTAGCTCTGGTTGATCTAAATCTCTAAAAGTTCCCCATAACTCTTCACTTGTAAACTTTCCATCCGAAAGTTGACTGAACTCTTGATTATTAAAACTGATTTTACTTCGACCAATCATTAAATTATTAATAATATCCGTTCTTTTTTTCTTTTTATTAACATCTGCAACAGTCAGTTTAGTCACTTTTTTTTCTTTTGGAAAATTAACAGTATTTTGTTTTTGTGAACAGCCTGTTATTATTAATAAAAAACTCAATAAGAAAAGTAATTTTCTTTTTTCTTTCAAAATGTCACCCTCCTCAATCCCAATCATTAGTATACTATAATTCTTTCAAAAAAACTTCTTGAATTACCAATTTTTAGGACTCCAAAGCGTACCATCTAACTCGCCTTCAGCTAATTCTATTCGTCGATACTGTTCACGAACAATTTTCTTTAACTCTAGGTAAAATGACCAGTCTTGATACGTTTTGCTCTGTTTCATTAATTGATCAATCTCATGCAGTAACCATTCTTCTTGATTCACTTAAAGTTCCTCCTTCATTTCAGCTAAAGAATCTTGCAAGGAAAGTAAATAATCCTGATTTTCTTCAAGTTGGTGAATCACTTGAGCTAGACTATCGGTCTGAATCATTTTATTTTTTTTCTTTAGATTATCAATAAACCATTGTTCCTTTATTTTAAACTGGGGTGAATTTATTTTGGTTAAATATTGTTGATAGTTAATCAAGATTACCTTTTTTTCTTCTTCTGATAAATAGTTAAAATTAGCTAGACTAAAAATAGGCATAAATAACATCTTGGATTTATTTGCTAACGCCTCAAAAGGACGTAATAATTCTGATAATGTAAATTTTTCTTGTCCTCCTGCTTGAAAGGCTTCTTCAGAAACACCTGTGGATACAACAATACCGAGCTCTTTTCCAACTAGATTCTGTTGATATAAAGTGGGGGTCCATAAGTGATCAATCCAAATTTTTAACTCACCAGGGCAACTGTACCAATAGAGTGGAAATTGAAAAATCAATCGATCCGTTTCTCGAATGAGTTGTTGAAGAACTAATACCTCAGTTGCTTTATATTCTGCCAAGCGATAGATTGTGACGGTTTCTAACTCTGAACAGGCTTCTTTAAAAAAAGATTGGGTATTTGATTCATCATAATTTGGATGTGTAACTAAAATTAATGTTTTCATTTCTCTTCTCCTTATTCTCTTATTACATATTTTAGCTTACCTACTACTATTTTTAAAGAAAAAGAAATTAGGACTGTGAAAATTCACAGTCCTAACAATTAACTCATTAGCTTCTTGAAGCATCATCAATTTGTTCAATTGTTTGTCTAAGATACATATCAAATTCAAAATCAGTTTCTTGATAAGCTAAATCTTCAAGTAAGGCTCTTGAAAAACTAGCGATCATCCCATGATTTTCTGCCAATTTTTTATCTGCTTCATCTCGTTTATACCCCCCTGATAACGCGACTACTCGTATAACATTTGGCTGTGCTATTAATTCTTGATAAAAATCAGGAATTGATGGGAGCGTCAATTTCAACATAACTTTCATTTCAGTAGGTAACTCAGATAATTTTTCAAGTAAATATTTTTTTAAAATTATTTCAGATTGTTTTTTATCTTTACTATGGATATCAATTTCTGGTTCAATTGTTGGAATTAATCCTGCTTTAAAAACAGTCTCAGCTAACTTAAACTGTTGATCAACCAATGTCTTAATTCCTACTTCATTTGCACCAAATATAAAAGAACGTTCTTTCGTTCCAAAAATATGATGAGCTTTCGCATCTGCTAATTTTTGATCGATATTTGGGATTTCTTTCATTAATTGAACACCGTTCTGTTCAGGTAGTAGTCCCACATCAATTTTTAAGAACGGTAAAATTTGTTTCTTAGTCCATAAATAATCTGCCGTAAATAAACCTTCCACTTTTCGTTTCATTGTATCCTCAAAGATAATCGCTCCAATGATATGGTCCGAAGAAAATTCTGGACTCATCATAATTCGTTGACGCATATCATGAACAATATTAAACATTTCTTCATCTGTTTGGTAACTATTATCAGGGATCCCATATTGTCTTAATGTTTTCGGCGTACTTCCACCACTCTGATCAAGTGCTGCTATGAAACCTTTACCGGATATCATTTTTTCAATCTTTTGATTATCTGTCATTTTCCTCGCTCCTTTGTTAAGTTACTCACAACGATACGTCATATTATAATATAAAGTAACAAAAAATAAAATGAAAAATTGGAAAAAACGTGAAAGTTTTCAATAAAAAAATCAACGAAGTCATTCATCCCCGTTGATTTCTATATTATTTTTTAATAGCTGTTTCTAAGGCATCCATTGCCAATAATAAACAGCCAGTGATTCCAGCATCATCACCTAAACCACAAGGGACAATGTAATCTTCTAAAAGTGGCGTAGCAACATACTCATTCATTAATTTTTTAAATTCAGCAAAAATTAATGGATAAAGTTGACTCTGTTTCATGACACCACCACCAAATACTATTTTATCTGGGGATACTACTAGTGTATAATCAACCAAGGCTTGTGCCAAGTAATAAGCCTCTATTTCCCATGCTTGATGAGTTTTTTCAAGTTCTTGAGCTTTCTTACCCCAACGCTTTTCAATTGCTGGTCCAGATGCTAGCCCTTCTAAACATGAAGTGTGATATGGGCATAAACCGTCAAATTGATCGTTTGGATGATGTTGAACACTAATATGACCAGCCTCTGGATGTCCAAAGCCATGAATAATTTTACTATCAATTACTATTCCAGCACCAATTCCAGTTCCAACAGTAATATAAATACAACTGTTACTGCCAAATGCAACCCCTTTTTTTATCTCACCATAAGCGGCAGCATTGACATCTGTTGTAAAAGCATAAGCAATATCATACCTTTTTTTCATTTCATCTAAAAATGGGTAATGAGCCCAAGCTAATTTTGGTGTCGAAGTAATCGAACCATAAGTAGCTGATTTAGGATTAACGTCAATCGGACCAAATGAACCAATCCCAATTGAGTCAACCTCATAACGATCAAAAAAAGCATAAACTTCTTTCATTGTTTCCTCAGGTTTGGTTGTAGCAATGCTAACGCGTTCAATAATATTTAAATTTTCATCACTCACTGCACATACAAATTTTGTTCCCCCAGCTTCAATAGCACCAAAAATCATTCAAAAACTCTCCCTTACCTTCAAATTTACACTTATTCTAACATATCAATGGCTATTCGACTAGTTAATTATTCAATAACTTCCAATTACATTCATTAAACGTCATAAACTTCAAAATAGAGTTGACGCATATAATCGATTAAATAAGTTGGGTTTAAAGGCTCTTTCGTGGCATCTAAAATTAATTGACTTGGCTTACGTGAACTGCCATATTGATGAATATGCTGGCTTAACCAATTAAGAATTGGAGAATAATCATCTGAAGCTAAGGTTGCTTCGACATCAAATTCTTTATTCATTGCTTGATACAACTGAGCAGCATACATGTAACCTAAAGCATAAGATGGGAAGTAACCAAAACTACCACCCGACCAATGAACATCTTGTAGAATACCTTCAACATCATTCTCTGGACGGATACCTAAATATTCCTCATATTTGCTATTCCAAATTTCTGGTAATTGCTCTAAATCTAAATCATCATTGAAAATCATTTTTTCAATCTCATAACGAATAATAATATGCAACGGATATGTCAAAGTATCTGCTTGGATTCTGATTAAACTAGATTGTGTTTTCTTCAATCCTTTATAAAAAGTTTCAAAATCAATATCTTTAAAAGTATCCCCCGTAATTTCTTGAAAAACAGGATATTGTTTCTTCCAAAAAGCACGTGAGCTTCCTACAATGATTTCGTTAAATAAAGATTGTGATTCATGTATGCCCATCGATACCCCACCAGCTAATGGTGTATAATCAAAGTGCTCGGAAACATTTTGCTCATACATTCCGTGTCCAGCCTCATGAATAGTACCTAGAGTAGCAACGATAAAATCATCTTCTATCCAATTCGTTGTTATTCGAGCATCGCGACGATTTAAATTTAACATAAAAGGATGAACCGTTTCATCCAAACGACCACGTTTAAAATCATAACCTAACTCTTCAATCACATGAGTCACAAATTTTTCCTGTTGTGCTTGAGAAACATGTCGATTAAGAAAATCTGTTTTAGGTTCCGTTCCTTTTTCAGCCAATGTTTGACGAATAGCAATAATTCCCTCTTTAACTTGACCAAAAACACCATCTAAAATTTCCGTTGTCATCCCTGGTTCATATTGATTTAACAAAACATCATAGTTTGTTTTTTCATTTTTACGCCACAATGGAATAAATTCTTTATTGAAATTGATAATCTCCTGTAAGGTCTGTTTAAAAATTGAAAATTCTTGTTTATTCCTAGATTCAACCCAAATACTATGCGCTTCTGATGTTAAACGAGCATAAGCTTGATAACGTTCTAAAGGTATTTTATTGTTTAAATCATATTCTTCTTTAACCTTTGTAAAGACCTCTTGCCCAAAATCAGATAATTCTTCTGGATGACTTGTAAAGAACGAAATAAAATCAGCCATCGTTTGATTAGTACTCTTGTCAAAAGCTTGTCCTGCGAGATAACTAGACATCTCAGCACGATATCCAGCAGCCATCTCTGGCATCCCAGTTTGACTATCCCATTCTGCTAAGCCAACTGCTTCTCGAAGAAGTCCTATTTCTTTTAAATAAGCTAAAAACTTTTGTTCTTTCGTCATAATTAGTCTTCCTTTCTCGGTTGGCGTGGAGGACGTTTGCCCCAATATTGGAATAAATCAGTTCTCAATGCACCATTATATAATTTTCTTTTTTTAGTAGCTCTTGAACCATAATGGCTTTCAAAAGTTAAATCACTAGTTAAAATATACTTACTCCAAGTATCTAATGGTTTGTATGTCTTACCCATTTCTTTATACAAACGTTGAACTGCTTCCTCTTCACCTAGTCGTTCCCCATAAGGTGGATTCGCAACAATTACGCCATATTCTTTGGTTGTATTAAAATCTGTCAAATTCATTTGCTTAAATGTTATTGAATCACCTAAACCAGCTTGTTCAGCATTAGCTTTAGCAATCGCAATCATTTTAGGATCAATATCTGTCCCCGTTATGTCCAGCTCACAGTCATAATCTGCTTGTTCTTTTGCTTCAGCCCGTAAGGTTGTAGCGATTGACTTATCAAACCATGACCATGTTTCTATTAAAAACTGACGATTGTAACCTGGTGCTAAGTTACGCCCAATCATAGCAGCTTCAATACAAAACGTTCCTGAACCACAAACTGGATCATAAAACGGACGATCTTTACGCCATGTTGTCAATTTAATAATCGCGGCAGCCATGTTTTCTTTCAAAGGCGCACCACCTTTATCTAAGCGATAGCCACGTTTAAATAAACTAGAACCTGTTGTATCTAGTGTTAACGTCACTTTATCTTTCAAAAGAGCCACTTCAATTGGAAATTTTGCTCCTGTTTCTGGCAAACGTCCATAACGAGAATAATGCTCACTTAAGCGATTAACAATCGCTTTCTTAGTGATTGCTTGACAGTCAGGAACACTATACAAAGTAGACTTAATTGATTTACCTGCGACTGGAAATTCAGCATCCATTGGCAATAAGTCTTCCCATGGAATTGCTTTTGTTTGTTCAAATAAATCTTCAAAAGTAGTTGCTTCAAACTCACCAACAATAATTTTAATTCGGTCTGCTGTTCTTAACCATAAATTCGCTTTAATAATCGTTGACATATCACCAAAAAAGATGGCCTTACCATTTTCAACCTCGCACTCTATTCCTAAATCGCGTAATTCTTTACCGACTAACGCTTCGATACCACTAGCTGCTGTTGCTACTAACTTGAATTGTTTCATTTAAATTATCCTTTACTTGATTATTAGTATAAAAATTTTATTAATTTTACGTATTTTAAAAGGGGCTGTGACAAAACAAATAGTTTGCCACAACCCCTATCCTGATTTCTATAGTTTTCTATAAGCCATGTTCTGTCTTGATATTTCTCAGGGAAAAATACCAAGGATAATTATCTGTCTACAGAAATTTTTCTGTCCCTTCTCGTCGTTCAAGTTTCTTGAGAAAGGTGCCCCTACCATAAGTTTGGGTTGCTCGCTCGAGGGGTTTACCCGTTCCACTGATTTTATTTCTAAAATCACTTCGTCACTGTGGCACTTTTCAAGACTACTCTAGCATGACCCCGAAAGGCTTTAGCTATTTTGCCTGCCGTTAATTTGAATAATCAAACTACCTTAACTTATTTTTTCGTTAAGCACGAACACTACAAACATCTCAGTCTGTGCGAGCATGGACTTTCCTCAACATCATTTAAGAATGATGCCGCAATTATCCGAAAACTATAAGGAATATTTCCATTTTACTCGATTAAAAGCGTTTTGTCATCTCTAAATCGTCTTGATCTTCTAAAACTTTTTTTGCTGCTTCATTTAAAGTCGTACGAGCCTTACGACTCACTTCAGATTCTACCGCAATTCCTTCTTCTAATTTGCTACCAAAAACATGTTTTTCTAAATTTGACAAACGTTTTAAAATATCAAAATTAGTAATCGCGCTTGATTTTGGTGTTTCTTGTTTCATTCTTGATAATGTTGCTTGATTTTGTGTTAATTGATCTACTTTGTTTACCAAACGTTGATTTTCTTCCTTTAAATTAATGATATCTTGATTGTACTGCTCATAATCTTTGATAACGTTATCTAAAAACTCATCAACTTCTACTGGATCGTATCCACGCATTTTGCTTTTAAATTCTTTTTGTAAAATATCTTTTGCAGAGTATGTTAATTTAGCCAATGATTACACCCATCCTTTAAATGTCATTTTTTATACTCGAGTTTCAAGAAACTCACATATTTCCCTACCTTATACTATAATCATTTTTTGAACAGTTGACAATGTTTTTATTCAAAATAGCCTAAAAAGCGTAAAATTACTCTTAAAAAAGAAAGTTTTTCCTTAATTCCTTTTCATTGTAATTCAAGTTTTGCTATAATGTGCCATAGGAGTGTGATTCATCTGACTATTAATTATCCTAAAGGTAGTAAGTTACAAGCGTTAACTTCTTTCGATGATAAAAATTTCAAAAAAAAATCGTATGCCAATCGTGGTATGTCTTTCGAAGAAGAAATTAATCAAAGTAATCTATATTATCTGACAAAAGAAAAAGCAGTTATCCACAAAAAACCAACCCCTATTCAAATTGTAAAAGTTCATTATCCTAAACGCAGTGCTGCGATGATTACCGAAGCCTACTTTAAAGAATCTTCTACAACTGATTATAATGGTATTTATCGTGGACGTTATATTGATTTTGAAGCAAAAGAAACAAAAAACAAAACATCTTTTCCTTTAAATAATTTTCATGAACATCAAATTAGTCATATGAAATTATGCTTAAAACAGGGAGGAATTATTTTTATTCTCATTCGTTTTTCCTCACTTCAAGAAATTTTTTATCTACCTGCTGAAGTTGTTATCGATTTTTGGGACAATCAAGAAAACGGCAAAAGAAAATCAATTCCCTATCAAACTATAAAAGAACGCGGCTTCTTGATTGAAACCAGCCTTTTTCCACAAATCCCCTATTTAGAAGTAATAGATAAATTTATTTTAAAAGGAGACTCTGAATTATGAAAAAGCAACATCCAAATAAAAAAGGTGATAAAAAAAGAAATAAAGTCACCATTATTTTAGTGACTTTACTTACTTTAATTTTCGTCCCATTAATCATTGGTACAGGTGTTTTTATGTATTTCATTAAAGATACACCTGAACTTGTATATTCAAAATTAGAAGACACACAATCTTCTAATTTATTCGATGTCAACAATCAATTTTTCATGACTATTGGTGTGAAAAAAAGAGAAACAATCCCACCAAACCAAATCCCACCCGTTTTAAAAGACGCTATTCTTTCAATTGAAGATCGCCGTTTTGAAAAACATATAGGTGTCGACCCTATCAGAATAACTGGCGCTGCTATTTCTAACTTAAAAGGCAACCACACACAAGGAGGAAGTACTTTAACTCAACAGTTAATCAAACTATCTTATTTTTCAACCAAACAAGAAGATCAAACCTATAAAAGAAAAGCACAAGAAGCTTGGCTATCGATTAAATTAGAAAAAAATAAATCAAAAGATGAAATCTTAACCTATTACATTAATCGTGTCTATATGGCAAATGGTCTATACGGTATGAAAACAGCTGCAAAAGACTATTATAACAAAGATTTTGATAAATTAAATCTCTCTCAGTACGCATTACTTGCTGGAATACCGCAAGCTCCAAATGACTATGATCCCTATGTTCATCCAGATAACGCTAAAAAAAGACGTGATTTAGTTTTAAAAGAAATGTTAGAAAATAAAAAAATATCAGATGCTCAATACAATGAAGCCATCGCCGTCCCTATTGATGATGGATTAGTTCCTCTGAAAAATAAAAATACGGACAAACAAATGATTGCTGATAACTACATCAATGAAGTGATCAAAGAAGTTAAAGAACGAACAAAAAAAGATATCTACACGGATGGTTTAGATATTTATACTAATATTGATATGGAAGCTCAAACGTATCTCTATAACTTAGTCAATAATGATTCTTCAGCTATTAATTTTCCGGATAATAAATTCCAAACGGCCGCTACCTTGATTGATGTTAAGACAGGATATGTTCGAGCTGAAATTGGTGGGAGAAAATCCGAAAAACCTGGACAACTTGAACTCAATCGAGCCGTTGAAAGTAAACGAGACATTGGCTCAACTTCCAAACCGCTCGTTGCTTACGGTCCACTAATTGAAGAAGCCAACTATGGTTCCGGTCAAATTTTTGTCGATGAGCCTTACAACTATAAAAGTAGTAACAAACCTGTTTATAACTATGATAAAGCTTATCGTGGCGGATTAACCATGCGTGAATCACTAGTAGATTCACGAAATATCCCAGCATTAAAAGCACTCGATGAAGCCGGAACGGATAAAGCAAAAGAATTTATTTCTAATTTAGGTTTAAAAAATGACGTTTATGAATCGACTGCAATTAGTATGCAAGCTTCCACTGAACAATTGGCTGCTGCTTATACACCTTTTGCTAATGGTGGCGTTTATTACCGTCCTTCTTACATCAATAAAGTCGTTTATGCTGATGGCACTGAGGAAAAATTTGAACCTGAAGGTAAGCGAGCAATGAAAGAATCTACCGCTTATATTATTACCGATATGTTGAAAGATGTTATCAATCGCGGGACAGGTTCACCTGCGGGCGTTCCTGGTTTAATTCAAGCTGGGAAAACAGGAACTTCTAACTATTCTGATGATGATGTTAATAAAATCAAAGGTTTTGGTAGTCCTGACATTACTTTTGTTGGGTATACGCCTAAGTATTCTTTAGCTGTCTGGACTGGCTATGATGAATACTTCCAAGCGATTCCTGTCTACAATCAGCAATTAGCAATGGATATTTATCGTAACTTTATGACCTATCTTTACCAAAGTAAAAACTTAGAAATAACCGATTGGAAGCTTCCGAATAATATCATTAAAATTGGGAACGAAGTCTATATTAAAGGACATACCAATCAATATACGCCCAAAACTTATTATTATGAAAGTTCCGAAGAAGATTTTTATACAAAACCTTCTTCGAGAGCCGTGGAGCCTCCTAAATCAGCCTCTTCAGAATCTGTAGAAGAAAAAGAGCCTGAGAAACAGGAACCAGAAGAAAGCACACCAGCCTCTAGTCAGCCTTCTAATAATAATAATAACGAAGCGACTGCTCCAAATGACAGTGGAGAAACCCCTCCTAAAAAAGAATAAAAAAGAATAAAAACGTGTAATGGAAACGAACCTTTACACGTTTTTTTATTTTCCCTCTTGACTCTTACCTTACGTGATAGAATAAAGTAAATTCAAGGACTAGAAAGGAGAAGATATGTTTAAAATTGGTGAATTTTCTAAGTTAGCTCATACGACAATACGGACTCTTTATTACTATGAGCAAAAAGGACTCTTGCTACCTGAAAAAATTGATCAACGTACAAATTATCGTTACTATACTGCGCAGCAATTAACCAAAATGAATACTATTAAATCATTACAACAAATCGGTTTTTCATTGGAAATGATCAAAGATATTTTAAACCATGATACTTTAGATTCTTTGGATGATTACTATGAATTAAGACAAGATGAATTAAGAGAGGAAATCAAAAAAATGAAACAAAAACAACAACTCGTTAAAGGGCTTCAACACAAGGCGCAAGAAGGCTACTACTTAGAAAAATATCCTGTCACACTAACTGAAATACCAGAACGTCAAGTCATTAGCTTACGTAAAAAAATAAAATCTTATGACGAAGAAACTTTACTCTGGAATGAACTTTATGACTATGGTGCGCAACAAAAAGTTATCTACACCCAGCCACCTTTTGGAATGACTCTTTTCCATGATACTGAATTTAAAAATAATGATATTGATGTGGAAGTTCAAACTAATGTCAGCGGTGATTATAAAAACTTAGGAAATCTCACTTTCTATACTGCACCTGCTTTTAAAATGGCCTCTGTTACCTTTAGTGGTAGCTATGAACAAATGCCTCAAGTCACTGAAGCGATTGCTTTATGGATTGAAATGAATAACTACCAAACCAATGGATTGATGATTAATATTCCAATAGTCTCACCTGCCCAAGAAAATAAGCCTGATCACTGGGTTACACAAGCTGGTTTTTGTCTTATAGATTAATAAAAAAGAACTCTACTTTAGAAAGAAACAACTCCCTTTGTCAAGTTGACATGGAGCCTTTCTAAAAAAGGATAGAGTTCTTTTTTATTGATTTATTTTCTTTAATATTTGCTCGCCTTCTAAACATAGATCCAATAAAGGACAATTTTCACATTTCGGCGATCTTGCTGTACAATGATAACGACCAAAAAGAATAATCGTATGATGCGCTAACACCCATTCATCCTCAGGTATTTTATTCATTAAAGCTTCTTCAACTTCTTTCACACTAGCTTTTTTAGGACAAATACGTAACCGTTTGCTGACGCGTTCAACATGCGTATCAACAGCTATTGCTGGGACATTAAAAACATCACCCGCAACAACATTCGCTGTTTTTTGTCCTACACCGGGAAGTGTCATTAGTTCCTTAATCGTTTCTGGTATTTCTCCGTTAAATTCAGTTTCAACCGCTTGAGCTGTTCGCATAATATTTTTAGTTTTTGTTTTGTACAAGCCAATTGTTTTTATCTTCTCACGAACGAGATTCTCGTCTGCACGAGCCAATGCTCTTGGTGTTGGATAGAGAGCAAACAAACCAGGTGTCGCTTTGTTTACAGAAACATCAGTTGCTTGAGCACTTAAAATAACCGCAATTAGATATTGAAAAGGAGTCTCTGCATTTAATTCACCACGAGCATCTGGATACATCTTTTTCATTCGTTCAAAAGCGAGTAATGTCTTTTTCTTTGATAACACCTTTGCACCTACTTTCCATTGGGGTTGAGCCAATTATAAAGTGGAACCTTGGGTAATTTTTCTTCATTAGGTTCTTCTGTTGGTTGGTACTGATTTTTCCGTTTCTTTTGAGCGGTTTGAACTTGTTGTTTTGTTTTAATATTCTTACGCTCCCAGTCTAATAAAATTCGATCCATATATTTCAAACTATAGGCTTGATTTAAAACAGCTTCCCGTAAAGCTAATTCAATCAATTCAAGTGAATAACCGTCTTGATTTAACCAGATTTGAATCGTTTCATATTCAATAGGGGATAATGAGCGACCAAATTCTTGCTCAAAAGATTGAAAAAGTTGAGCAATTTTATTTTCTATTTTCACTTCTTGTTGTTTTTCAGCAGTTTGCTTCAACAATAAATTGATTTTTTCATAGACAAGGTTTAAATTATAACGATCTTCTGATTTTCCTCCTTTATTTATCTGTGTTTCAATGGTCATTATTTTTTTATCTATCAATGATTCAACCACCGAAAAAATTTTTTCAAGAGGATAATCTAAAAGTGCTGCAATTTGACTTAATTCAGGAAATTCGATTCCTGCTTGGCTAAATTTAGACAGTTGTAAATAAACTAAAAACTCTTCATCAGTCATTCCTACTTTTTTATAATAATCCAAAAGTAGATTAGAACTTATTGTTTGACCAAAATTTAAATAATAAGCTAAGTCAAGCATCTTATGAACTTCCTTTCTTCAAAGTACTATAAAAAAACGCGTGAAAATCAGATTCTTACGAATAGATTTTCCCACGCTTTCTGTTTTTATTTTGTTCCGAATAATCGGTCCCCAGCATCGCCTAAGCCTGGTACAATATAACCATCTTCGTTTAATTTTTCGTCTAAACCTGCGACATAAATATCAACATCTGGATGAACATCTTGCAATGCTTTAATTCCTTCTGGTGCTGCCACAAGACAAACAAATTTAATATTTGTTGCTCCACGTTTTTTTAATAAATCAATTGCCATAATGGCTGATCCACCTGTTGCTAACATAGGGTCAACAACTAGTAACTGACGCTCTGCAATATCAGCTGGTAATTTAACAAAATATTCAACCGGTTCAAGCGTGACATGATCACGATATAAACCAACATGTCCAATCTTCGCAGCCGGAATTAGTTCAATAATACCATCGACCATTCCGATACCTGCACGTAAAATCGGAATAATGGCTACTTTTTTTCCTGACAATCTTTTTTGAGTTGTCAGTCCCATTGGTGTTTCGATTTCAACGTCTTCTAAAGGCATATCTCTTGAAACTTCGTATGCCATCAACATTGCGATTTCATCGACAACTTCTCTAAAAACTTTCGTTCCACAATTTTTATCTCTAATAATTGTTAATTTGTGTTGAATTAATGGATGATCGATTACTTGAAATTTTCCCATGATATGTCTCTCCTTTAAGTTTTAATCCCAATCTATTGTAACGGAAAATAATAGTCTTGACTAGTCAATCCTTAACTTTTTTAAGAGTAAAGAGGATTTTTTTTAACTAATGTTTGAACTTCTTCCTCTACTTTAGCTAGTTGTTCTTCATTTTCATGATTCACTAACGCTTCTGCAATCAGATGAGCGACCTTTTCTGCCTCTGCTTCTTTAAAGCCGCGTGTTGTTATTGCAGGCGTTCCAATTCGGATACCACTTGTTTGGAAAGGACTTAAACTTTCAAAAGGTATGGTGTTTTTGTTAACAGTCATTTTAACACTATCTAAAATCTTTTCGGCTTGTTTTCCAGTCATTCCAAGTCCACTAACATCGATTAATAATAAATGATTATCCGTATCTCCACTAATTAATCTTAGTCCCGGTGTTTGATTAATGACACGTGCCATTGCTTTAGCATTACGAATAACCTGTTCTGAATATTCTTTAAACTCAGGTTGCAGTGCTTCTTGGAACGCTACTGCTTTAGCCGCAATCACATGCTCCAATGGTCCCCCTTGAATTCCTGGGAAAATATTACTATTTATTTTTTTAGCTAACGCTTCATCATTTGTTAAAATTAAGCCACCACGAGGGCCTCGTAATGTTTTATGTGTTGTTGAGGTTACAATATCTGCATAATCAACTGGGTTTTGATGCAAACCAGTTGCAACAAGACCAGCAATATGGGCCATGTCTACCATCAATTTCGCACCAACACTATCTGCGATTTCTTTAAATTGTTTAAAATCAATTTCACGAGAGTAAGCACTTGCACCTGCAACAATGAGTTGAGGTTTATGTTTTCGTGCCAATATTTTAACAACATCATAATCAATCACTTCAGTTACTGGATCAACACCATATGACACAAAATTATAGGTTTTACCACTAAAGTTAACGGGAGAACCGTGCGTTAAATGACCGCCAGCCGTTAAATCCATCCCTAAAACAGTATCTCCTGATTCGACCAATGAAAGATAAGCTGCTGTATTAGCTTGTGAACCTGAATGAGCTTGAACATTAGCAAATTGGGCATTAAATAATTTACAAGCACGTTCGATTGCTAAATTTTCAACGATATCAACAAACTCACAACCGCCATAATATCGTTTTCCCGGATAACCTTCAGCATATTTATTAGTTAAGACACTTCCCTGCGCTGCCATAACCGCTTGTGAAACAAAATTTTCTGAAGCAATCAATTCAATATTATTTTCTTGACGATTTTTTTCGTGTTCGATGGCTTCCCATAAAACAACATCTTGTTCTTTAAAATCCATACTTACCACTTCCTAACTTCATTTTTTACTATTGTATCATAAAATGAAGTGGAGGTTAGCTTTCTAATGTAAAATAATGCTCTCCAGCTGCTTTTTTAAGTCGATTCATGTAAGCTAAACCTTCTCCTTCATTTGGATAAGTCTCGACTAAGATTAAATCTAATTTTGGGTTGACTAAATCCAACGAACGTAGTCCAGCAAATAAATACTGCATTGCCTCCTTGACGTGACTTTTTTTTGATAATGAGTAGGCTGCTTCATAACCACTCATTTGATCAATCAATGCTTGATTAGCTAAAACACCAACTTTATTATCTTTATATTTATTTAAAGCACTCTGAAAAACTTCCGCTCCTCCAGCTACCATTAAAACCGGTGTATCTGGTGAATAGTGTTTATATTTCATCCCAGGTGCTTTTGGTGTTTCTGCTTTTCCAACTAAATGATTGTCAAAACGAACCTCACCAACAACTTGTTCAAGCTGTTCTTTCGTAATTGCCCCAGGTCGTAAAATCGTTGGCACGTCTTGCTCATCAGAAACATCGACTACTGTTGATTCAATTCCGACAGAGCACATCCCACCGTCAAGAACAGCACTAATTTTAGTATCTAAATCATGTAAAACATGTTCGGCCAATGTTGGACTAGGTTTACCCGACGAATTGGCACTTGGGCCAACTAAAACAGTTCCTGATTGTTGGATTAAATCGAGTGTCAGCGTATTATTAGGCATTCTAAAAGCAACTGTTTCTAGTCCACCTGTTACGGCTTTTGAAAAAACACTGTTATTTTTTAACTTAAAAATTAAAGTTAAAGGACCCGGCCAAAATGATTTCATTAATTTTTGAGCGATCTCTGATACACCCTCGACAAAAGGAAGTAACGCTTCTGGTGAGGCAATATGAACAATCAATGGGTTATCGCTCGGACGTCCCTTTGCCAAATAAACTTCCTTTACAGCGAGTTCATTTGTTGCATCTGCTCCTAATCCATAAACGGTTTCAGTAGGAAAGGATACTAAATTTCCTTGTTTTATTAAACATGCGGCTTCTGCAACTTCCTGTGCATTCAATTTTTTTGTTTTCATTTGGTTTAATCTTCTTTCTCAGTGACTTTAATCATACGTTCATTTTGGTTCATGTCTTTAACGATACTCACTTTTTTTTTAGGAAAAGCGGCTTGAAAAATGGCTTGAACCTCTCTTCCTTGCTGGTACCCGATTTCTAAATAAATCTGTCCTTTGATTGACAGATAGTCTTGAGCTTGCCTTGCTATTTTTTTATAGACTGCTAGTCCTTGCTCTTCTGCAAACAACGCAGTTAAAGGTTCATAACGCTTGACACTTTCATCCATGACGTCCTTCTCATCCATCGCTATATAAGGTGGATTAGAAATAATAATATCAAATTTTTTTGTTTTTTCCACCTCATCAAAAACATCACTTTGATACAGTTCAAGTTCGACCTGGTGATTTTTCGCATTCTCTTGAGCAATAGCTAATGCACCTTCTGATAAATCAAGTGCACTCACTTGCCAATCTGGTCGTGCTTTTTTTAATGAGATGGCAATAATTCCAGTCCCCGTCCCAATATCTATTACTGACTGCATTGGTAAATTGTTTTCTTCTAAACACAACATCACTAGTTCTTCCGTTTCTGGACGAGGAATTAAAGTTTCTCTTGAAACTTTATAACGCTCCCCTAGAAATTCTGTTGAGCCGATAATATATTGTGGTGGAACATCTTCTAAAATTAGATTTAAATCTGCCATTAACTGGCTCTTTTCAACCTCAGGCATTTCTTGTTTAAAGTGCATTAACAAATCTGTTTTATTCCAATTTAATCGCTCTAATATCAAATACTCTGCTATATAAACTTCTTTTTTGGCTTTTTCTAAAAAAGAAGAAGCCCATTGGAGGACTTCAAAATAGGTCATGGAATTATCCATTTAGTTTCTCCAATTGAGCTGTTTGATCATATATTACTAATGCATCGATAATCTCATCTAATTTACCCGATAAAATTTGATCTAATTTTTGAATGGTTAAACCAATTCGATGGTCAGTTACCCGATTTTGAGGATAATTATAAGTTCTAATACGTTCTGAACGATCACCAGTCCCTACGGCTGATTTACGACTAGCATCATATTCACTTTGATTTTCTTGTTTTAATTGATCATAAACACGAGCACGTAGAATTTTCATTGCTTTCTCACGGTTTTTAAGTTGTGAGCGTTCATCTTGCATAGCAACAGCTATTCCTGTCGGTAAATGAGTTAAACGGACTGCTGAGGCGGTCTTATTCACGTGCTGTCCACCAGCGCCACTTGCATGATAGATATCCACACGAATATCTTTGTCTGCTAAATCAAGTTCAACCTCTTCTGCTTCTGGTAAGACAACAACCGTCGCAGTCGATGTATGAACACGTCCTTGTGATTCTGTCGATGGAACACGTTGCACACGATGAGCGCCACTTTCATATTTCAATTTAGAAAAGACCTTATTACCCGTAATCATAATTGTCACTTCTTTATAGCCACCAATATCAGTGATATTAGCATCCATTACTTCAAATTTCCACCCTTGTGCCGTGGCAAAGCTTTGATACATTTCAAATAAACTGCCAGCAAACAAGGCCGCTTCATCACCACCAGCAGCGCCTCTGATTTCCATAATAATATTTTTATCATCATTAGGATCACTTGGTAATAATAATATTTTCATTTGTTCTTCTAGCTCATCTTTTTCGGCTTTTAAATCATTTAATTCTTCTTTCGCCATTTCTTGCATTTCATCTTCTAATTTTTCAGATAATAATTCTTCAGTTTCACTAATACCTGAAATAACTTCTTTATATCGACGATAAACCGCGACTGTTTCACGAGAATTCGATTCTTCTTTAGATAACTCCATAAAACGTTTCGTATCAGTGATAACCTCTGGATCACTCAATAATTCTCCTAATTCTTCATAACGGTCTTCTACCGATTGTAACTGATCATACATCTTGATTAATCTTCCTTTCCATTCTGTTCACTCTCAATTTTATTAAGTGGTGGATTTAAATAGTGCTTACGACAAACTGGATAATAAGATTCATTTCCACCGATTTGAATTTGTTCACCCGAATAGACGGGTTCGTTATCCGAAACTCTCAGATTCATCGTTGCTTTTTTATGACAGAACCAACAAATTGTTTTTAATTCTTCTTGTTTGTCAGCATAAAGCAGTAAATACTTTGAGCCTTCAAAAAGTTCATTTTTAAAATCATTCTTCAGTCCAAATGCCATAACTGGGATATCTAATTCGTCAACAATCTGCGCTAAACCGATGACATGATGCTTTTCTAAAAATTGAGATTCATCAACTAATACACAATATGGCTTTTTTTCCAACCCTTTTATTATAGCATAAACATCCGTCTCACTAAAAATCGGAATCGCTTCACGTTTCAAGCCAATCCGACTAGACACTGTACCAACTTCATCTCGAGTATCAATACCACTAGTCATAATCACAATAGGTTTATGTTGCTCTTCATAATTATGTGCGACTTTTAAGATTTCTATTGTTTTACCACTATTCATTGCTCCATATTTAAAAAATAACTGTGCCATTTGTTTTGTCTCCCTCAAGCTTATTCTATGATAGTATACTTTAAAAATTTAAAAAAATCATCCCGTTACCCCTTTAAATTTTAAAGACGACTTTCTTTTTTTATTCTAAGCTTTTAACTTTACTTATTTTAGGTTAAAAGGTATTCTTTATTTACTTATTTAAAATAAGTAAAATAAAACTATATAAGTGAGGATTATCATGTCAAAGTTACTCGTTATTAAAGCACATCCACTGTCACAAGAAGAATCAAAATCAATCAAAGCACTAACTACTTTTTTAGATGAATATAAAAAAGAAAACAATGATGAAATTGAAACTCTTGATTTATACCAAGATTTTATTCCTGAAATTGATTTAGATCTTTTAACGGGCTGGACTAAAGCCAGTCAAAAGCAAATATTAACTGACGCAGAAAGTTTAAAAGTAAATCGTTTTGCTGAACTAACCGCTCAATTTTTATCAGCAGATAAAATTGTCATTGCCAACCCACTTTGGAATTTAAATATTCCAACACGTTTAAAAGCCTGGGTTGATACAATAAATGTTGCTGGTAAAACGTTTAAATATACAGAAAATGGCCCTGTTGGACTTTCCGGTGGCCGCAAAGTTTTACACATTCAATCAAATGGTGGCGTCTACACTGGACAAGACCCTGCTTCACAATACATAAAAACAATTTTTAATTTTATCGGAATCAATGATTTCACGCAACTTGCTGTTGAGGGAATTGATTTTCAACCTGACCAGGCAGAAGTCATCTTAGATAAAGCTTTAAATCAAGCAAAAGAAATAGCCAAAACATTTTAAATAAAAAAACACTAATGAAAATGACTTTATCAGTCAGATTCACTAGTGTTTTTTTGTGGTGCTGCTAATTGTTTAACTGTATCATCTCTGTAAAGACCTGAGACTTCTTTATACCAATCAAAAGCATGCGTGACAATGACTTTGAGTGCAGCGTACCCTGGAATACCCAAGATAACACCTAACACACCAAACAATTTTCCAGAGGTTAATAAGACAAATATAATCGTAATTGGATGGATTTTTAATTGACTGCCTAAAACTAAAGGAGATACAAAACGACCCTCTAATGTCTGTTCGATGATAAAAACAATAATCACTGCGATTAACATTTTGGGACCACTCACCATAGCCAAAACAACTGCTGGGATAGTAGCCAATGCAGATCCAATATAAGGGATTAGATTTAAAAAGCCTGCTAAAATCCCTAAGGTTACACTATATTCCAAGCCGATGACAGAAAAACCAACGATAAAAATAATCGCTACTGCGAAAGCTACTGTGACCTGTCCCCTAACATAAGAAGACAATTGTTTATTAATGTCTTTTAAAACAACAATCGTTGGTTTACGCATTTTTGTTGGTAAAAATTGGGTAGCATAAGGCATTAGTTGCTTTCCATCTTTTAACAAATAGAAAAGGATAAATGGAACCGTCACAACCGTCACAACAATACTTGCAACCGCTCCAACTAAACTACCAATTCCTTTAAAAGCATTTTTAGAAATACTTTTTGTCAGATTACTAATCGAAGCAAATAATTCATTTAGGGCTTTCTCTAAAGGTTCACCAATCTTATCAAAAATAGGAAAACTTAAAACATCAGATATTTTACTTTCAATAATTTTCCAATAATTTGGCCAATTTTTAATAAAACTCATGGTTTGCGACTCTAACTTAGGAACTAAAATAATCAATCCCCAACCAATGAGTCCAATAATTAAAACAAAGAGAAGCGTAATCCCCCAAACTCGTTTAATTCCATACTTTTCCATCAAGTTAACTAATGGATTTAAAATATAAAATAAAAGTCCCGAAATAACAATCGGCAGTCCGACAATCCCTAGAAACTGAGCGATTGGACGAAAAAGGTGCGAAACTTTAGTGAATGTTAAAATAATTAGTAAACACAAAAGTGCAATCAACAACGCCGTTACAACTTGATTATTAAGAAACCATTTCTCAAACCACGTTCTTTTTTCTCTTATTTTAAGTTTACTTGCCATACAAGTCCTCCTAACTGTAACTGATTACCATTCCATCTGAAATTGTTGGTAATTCGAATGGCTCAACATATAACGCATTTACCAATTCATCCTCAACTGGAACAGCTGAAAAAACAATAGACACGTGACCCATTTCATTTAAAAATTTATTAGCCATTGGTCCGACTTTTTTGATCGTATATTCTTGATTACCAAAAGAAATTGTATTTCCTTCTGCTAATGAAAAAACAGCGTTTACTTCTGTTTCGTGTACCACACAATAATTTTTTAATGAATCTGTCACTGTTTCATTAAATAAAATAATAATTGGTTCATCTGCTTTCGTTGCTTCTGGACCAATTTCTTTAACTAATGATTTAATCATACAATAACCCCTCTACTTCTATAGATTTATAATAACTAATTATAACATAATTAGTCTAAATAATCTTTTTCCAGTCTTCTTATAATTTCACTTTCTCATATTTTTTGTTTTTTTAATTCTATGCTATACTTTTGATAAAGACTCAAAGAGAGGATGTTTAGATATGTTAGAAACAATTTATTTAGGTGCTTATACTCGTCGTGATAGTCAAGGTATCTATACCATTATTTTAGATCATAATGAAAAAAAACTAAAGGAATTAACACTTCTTATCAAAGAAAACAATCCCACTTATTTAGATTTCAATGGAGAAAATTTTATTTATAGCGTTACCCAAGAGAAGGATAAAGGTGGAATTGCTGCCTATCAAAAACAAGAAGATGGTCATTTCAAATTAATTAATCGGTCCTTAGAAGTCGGTGCACCTCCTTGTTATGTTGCCGTTGATCATAAACGTCAACTCGTTTATGGCGCAAACTATCATCAAGGAATCATTTTAGTTTATCAAATCGAAACAGATGGTTCTGTCACTTTAGTCGATAAAATTCAAGATGAAGGTCATGGTCCCCATGAAAATCAAGAGGGGCCTCATGCACATTATACTGATTTAACACCTGATAATCGCTTAGTTGTTTGTGATTTAGGAAACGATACGGTCTATACTTACACTGTTTCTAAAGAAGGAAAATTAACAGAAACCGCTCGTTTTCATACTCATCCTGGTGCTGGTCCAAGACATCTTGTTTTTCATCCGAATGGAAAAATTGCATACCTTTTTGCTGAACTTTCTAGTGAAGTTATCGTCTTAGACTATGATTCAACAGATGGAACTTTTACAGAACAACAAATTATTTCTTCCATTCCAACAGAGCATACTGATTTTAATAGTGGCGCGGCTATTCGGGTCTCTAATGACGGAAAATTCGTTTATGCCACAAATCGAGGCCATAACTCGATTGTTGTTTACCAAACAAGTAATGCGGGTTCTAAATTAGAATTAATCCAACGCGAATCAGTCGAAGGTGATTTTCCTCGTGATTTTAACTTAAGCCCCAATGAAAAGTTTGTGATTGTTGCTAATCAAAACTCTGATAACTTAACTTTATTTGAACGTAACACCACAGATGGTAAATTAACCTTATTACAAAAAGAAGTTTATGTTCCTGAAGTTGTTTGCGTTAAATTTTAATCTCACTCAAAAAAGCTCTTCTTTATTAATTTAAAGAGAGCTTTTTAGCCTTTCGTCTAACCCCTTATTTTTAAAAGCTTGTGCTATAATAAAACTATTAAATAGAGAGGTGATTATCATGCAAACAAATGAACAACTCCAACAAGATTTATCAAGCGTCTTGCTTGATCTTATTGATAAAACAAACTTAAAAAAAGGGGATTTCTTTATCTTAGGTGGTAGTTCTAGCGAGGTGATTGGTGAATCTATTGGCCAAGCAACGAATGAAGAAATCGGTGATTTAATTGTTAGTACATGTTTAACCATTCTAAATCCTTTGGGTATTCATCTAGCCGTTCAAGGATGTGAGCACATCAATCGAGCTTTAACGATTGAACGTGCCGCTAGTCAGCAACAACCCTTTGACTTAGTCTCAGTTGTTCCTAGACCACATGCTGGTGGTGCGTTAGCGACTGCAGCCTATCAACTGATGAATGACCCCGTAGAAATCGAACATCTGATTGCCAAAGCTGGGCTTGATATTGGCGATACACATATCGGGATGCACGTTAAACATGTCCAAATTCCAATTCGCCCCCTTCTAAAAGAACTAGGATGTGCGCATTTAAGTGCTCTTGGCACTCGTCCAAAATTAATTGGTGGTGAAAGAGCTCAGTATGCTCCCGCTTCCATTAAAAAGAAATAATTTAATCCTGCTGAATTTCTAAAATTTTCGTCACTAAATTTTGATAAATCTTAGCCACCAAGTGACTTCCTTTTAACAAATAAAAATGACGTTGATAACAGTCATTCAACGATTGATAAGGCATTCCTTCCGGGAGTGCTTTTTTTGATACCATACTCTTTCCTAATCCTTGTTCTAAGAGTTTGATAATCATTTCATTATTTTTAACGAGCATCATTTGTGGTTTTAAATTAATTTCTGTTAAGTATTGGTGCATATAGTGATAAACACCTGATGTTTCTTCACGACTTAGCCAAAAGGAGCTGTTTAAATCTCCAGCTAAAACAAGCTCATCTTGATTTAATTTTAATCGCTCACTCGTAATCGTAACTAATGGCTTCTCAATAAACCCCAAATGCAAATGATGCTTTTCAATTCCCTCTAAAACTTCTTCAGAATTCATCATCTCGATTTCAAAATCAATCGTTGGGAAAAATCGCAAAAGTTGATTTAATAGTTCTGGTAGATAATAAATAGCAAATGTATGTGACGCCCCAATGCGGCAAATTTTTTGCTCCTCTTTTTTGCCTTTCAATAATTGAAGCGTCTCCTCCCAATCATCTGACAAGTCCAATAAACGTCCATAAAGAAGATCAGCTTCTAGCGTTGGTTTCATCTCCTGTTTTCCACTTCTTACAAAGAGTTTACACGTTAACTCTTCTTCCAAAGCTTTTAGCTGATTCGAAACGGCAGGTTGTGAAATATAAAGATGTTCGGCAGCAACTGAAAAGTTTTTACATTCATAAGCCACTTTAAATGTTTTTAACCATTTAAACATATTTTTCCTCCTCAACTATAATAAATAGTTATAATGCCTATTATAACTATTTATTTATCAAATGAAAACAAGTACGTTATACTAATAACATTATTGAAATGATGAGGATGTGTCAAAATTGAAACAAACACTCAAACAAATTTTACCAGGTTTCTTACTCGCTTTTTGCGTCGCTATTCTTAGTAAGTATTTAGCACATTTTATTCCCAATCTTGGAGCGGCAACGATTGCCATTTTATTAGGAATTTTGTTAGGCAATACTTTTTGCCAACAACCGGGCTTAAATAAAGGAACTAAATTTTCTGAAAGTCGATTATTGGAATGGTCGATTGTACTCCTTGGCTTCACTGTGACCTTTCAAACTATTGCTAAAATGGGCCTCAATGGTTTTGTTTTTATTATTTTTCAAATGACAAGTACCATTATTACTGTCTATTTAATAGGGCGACAATTAAAATTTACAAAAACCATGTCCCTTTTAATGGCAGGTGGAAACGCAGTGTGTGGTTCCTCCGCTATTGGAGCAATTGCTCCAGAAATTAATGCCAAAGAAGAAGAAAAAGGACAAATCATTACACTCGTTAATCTTTTAGGGACTGTTTTAATGCTAACCTTACCTTTCCTCGCCACTTTCCTCTACCCCAATGAGGCCATGACTCAAAGTGCAATGATTGGTGGAACTCTTCAATCGGTTGGGCAAGTAGTAGCTAGTGCTAGTATGGTTAGTCCAGAAGTCGTTGAATGGTCAACGCTATTCAAAATTATGCGAATTATGCTGTTGGTCTTGGTTGTTTTCTTTTTTGGTAAATTTGCAAATGACTCTAAAGAAAAAACAGGAGATCAAAAGATCATAAACAAAAAAAAGAAATTACCACTCCCTTGGTATATTATTGGTTTTTTAATTAGTTGTTTATTAAATAGCTTTTTAACTTTAACACCATGGATCGCTAACTCCGCTCATCTTTTAAGCGGTTGGTTTGAAGTCACCGCTCTGGCTGCAATTGGCTTGCGTTTAAATTTCAAACGTTTTTTCAAAGAAGGAAAACGTTTCTTACTTTATACTGCTAGCGTCGGCCTGCTCCAAATTATTTTTGTCATTCTTTGGATTAAAATCTTTAGCATTCAATAAAAAAGGAGGAATGGCATTTTTTATCATGCCATCCCTCCTTTTTTCTATTTATCTAATTTCAGCACCTAACGTATTTTTCATATGTGTTAACGCCCACTTATGCCCAATCGGATCAAAACTTTGAACACCCTTTTCATGGACGACAATTTGGTAACCTAAATTATAAGCATCAATCGCTGTATGTAAAACACAAATATCCGTACAAACTCCGGTTAAATGAAGTCTTCTAATCCCACGTTCACGCAAGCGAATATCTAAATCCGTGCCACTAAAAGCCGAATAGTGACGCTTATCAATCCAATAAACATTAGTCCTGTTTTTATTTTCTTCATAGAGCGGTCGAAGTGAACCATATAGTTCACGTCCTTTTGTCTTCATTAAGTTATGAGGTGGAAATAGTTTGTTTTCTGGATGGTATTGATCCTTTTCATCATGTCCATCAATCGCAAAAACGACATAGTCCCCCTGTTTTATAAATTGCTTCGTTAAAGCAGTTAACTCTTTTTCAATGCTTTGTCCCTCAGCACCGGTCGTTAATTTTCCATCCGTCGCAACAAAATCTTCAGTATAATCAATCGATAATAAAGCTTCCATCACTTATCATTCCTTCTATAATTTATTTAATAGAGTTAAAACCAGTTGAGCTGATTTTTTACCTGCTTCAATAATAAATTCATCAAAGTTAACACTAGCCTCTTCATTGGCAACATCACTCATCGCACGAATTACTAAAAATGGGCGTTCATAACGGTAAGCAACTTGAGCAATCGCTGCGCCTTCCATTTCATTGGCTAAACAATTTGGAAAATGCTCTTTAATCGCATCAATCTGAACTTGACTATGAACAAAAGTGTCACCAGAAACAATTAAACCACTGTAATTAGTCCAACCATTCTCACGAGCAGCTTCTTTCGTTAAGGCAATTAATTTAGTATCCGCCTCATAATAAAGTGGCATCTGAGGCATTTGGCCAAAGGCATAACCAAAGGCTGTCACATCAGCATCTGAATATGCTAACTTTTCCGAGATAACCAAATCACCAATCTTAAGACCTTCGCCAATACCACCTGCAGACCCAGTATTGATGACCATATCAACGTGATAATGACTAATAAGTAATGTTGTTGTCACCGCCGCTAAAACTTTGCCTATCCCAGATTGAGTCAGAACAACTTCATGCTCACCTATTTGACCGCTATAAAACTGTGCGCCTGCTTCTGTCCATTCTTCTAATCCAACTAAATAACTTTTTAAAAGTGTTACTTCTTCTTGCATTGCACCAATTATTCCTATTTTCATTAAAAAAACCCCTTTTTATAGATTCAAAATAGCATAAATCACTAAGCCAAGTGAAACAATAACAACGACAATGGCTATATTTAACCATCGATTTCTCTTTTTATTTCTATTATATTCCTTCACACGGCTACGAGTTAATAGTTGATCAGAAGAACTTGAGATTTCTTCTGTTTTCTCTTTTTTTTGTTTTCTAATCATTTCATCGTTCCTTTATCATCATTTGTTGCTGCCAATACAGAATAGCATACATTGTCTTAGCATCACAGATTTCACCTGTATTTATTTTCTCTAACGCTTCTGCCAGCGTTAATTCAATAATTTCCAAAAACTCATCCTCATCTTGTGGCAATGGGTCTTCAACTTTTGTCAAACCAGTTGCTTGATAAAGATAGAGGATTTCATTTGAAAAACCTGGAGATGAAATAAACTGCGTTAACTTTTCCATCTTGTCACATTGGTAACCTGTTTCTTCTTCTAATTCTCGACGTGCCGTCAGTTCATAATCTTTTTCATCTTTTTCAATTTTTCCCGCTGGGATTTCAATAATCGTTTTTTCTAACGCTTTACGGAATTGACGAACGCAAATTAAACGTTGGTCTGCTGTTATTGCATAGATTCCCACTGCGCCTTGGTGTAAAACTAACTCACGCTTACTGAGATTTCCATCAGGTAACGTTACCTCATCGACTACTAAATGAACCACTTTTCCATCATAAATAACTTCACGACTGATTGTTTTTTCATAAAATTTTTCTAACATTCTTTTCTCCTTAATCAAGACTTATGTTAAGATTATGATAACGTTAATCGTAACTCTTTTCAATATAATTAGCGGCCGAGAAATAAATCAAACTTTCGACTGATATTAAATAAGCTACTTTATGGTAAGATGTTTTTGTAAAGAACGTGAGACTTATTCTCATAAATATAGGAGTGACAATATGAAAAAAGAAAATAATAAATTAAGAAAAAGTACTTTAGTAACTGTAGTATCGATTATCGTTATTGTTTTTTTGCTAATAATGGGATTTGATGAATTTTTCTTAGGAATCGCGATATTTGTTCTTTTGATTTCTATTTTACTAAATTTGAAATTTCTCTTCCAACGTTTGTTGAAAAAAGATAATAGTACTAAAGATAACTTACCTAGTCTATCACGTGTCAAAGAAGAGCATTATTCAAAAACCGGAATGTCCGAAGATGAAATTGTTTTTTTCAGAAAAACAATGGCAGAAGCAAAAGCCAACATTGTAACTCTTAATAAAAATATGACGTCAACAGCAAAACTTAAATCTATTGATTTACGCTTGCAAACAACAACAGCAGCGAAAGCGATGTTTAAAGAATTAGTCAATGACCCACAAAAACTCCATCTTGCGGATCAATTTTTATATAATCATTTACCGAACATTACCGAACTGACTAACAAATATCTTGAAATTGATCGGCATGAATTAAAAACAAAGCAAACCTATCAAGCATTAAAACAATGTGCAGAAGCCATTGAAAAAGCGTCTATTCTTCTTATTGGAGACTATAATAAATTTGTCCAAGATGATTTAGATGAGCTCGATGTTGAAATTTCAATTGCCGAAAAAAATACTAGTCATTATCAAGATGAATATAAAGGAGAATAAATGCTATGACAGACCAACCCAACCAACCATTAGAGAACTCAACTCTTGACGATTTATTAAGTAACCCATTTGATTTACCAGCCATGGAGCCTACGCCTTCAGTGCCTGAAAGTACTCCCCTTGTTTCTGGGGATGTTGCTCCAAAAATGATGGATAAGCTTCCAGCTGAACGTCAAAAACAAGCAATCGATTTAGCGAGCAAAATTGACGTTAATGATAGCCAAGCTGTTTTAAGTTACGGTGCCGCTGCACAACAAAAATTGGGTGAATTTTCACACTCAATGTTAAATCAAGTCCAAGCACAAGATATTGGACCGATGGGAGATTCTCTAACTAATTTAATGTATCGTTTAAATGAAGCGAATCCTAGTGAGTTAGCAGCTCAAGAATCTAATATTTTTAAACGAATGTTTGGTAAAGTAAAACAATCCATTTACGAAATTACCGCTAAATATCAAAAAATTGGGGCTGAAATTGATAAAATTGCCGTTCGTTTAGACAAAGAAAAAAACAGTTTAATCAAAGACAATTCGATGTTAGAACAACTCTACCATCAAAATAAAGATTATTTTGATGCGCTCAATGTCTATATTGCCGCAGGTGAGTATAAAATGGAAGAACTTCAAACCCAAACAATTCCTGATGCTGTAGCAAAAGCACAAGCTAGCGGTGATCAGATGGATGCTCAAATCGTCAACGATCTCAATCAATTTGTTGATCGCTTAGAGAAAAGAACGCATGATTTAAAATTAGCTCGTCAAATTACAATCCAACAAGCACCACAAATTCGTTTGATTCAAAATACTAATCAAGCCTTAGCTGAAAAAATTCAAACCTCGATTAATACAGCAATTCCACTTTGGAAAAATCAAGTGGCCATTGCGTTGACTTTACTTCGTCAAAAAGATGCCGTAACAGCTCAACGTCAAGTTTCCGAAACAACCAACGATTTATTAACTAAAAATTCGGAAATGCTTAAAATTTCGGCTATTGAAACAGCACGTGAAAATGAACGTGGCGTTGTCGATATTGAAACATTGCAAAAAACACAAGATGATTTAATTGAAACAATTCAAGAAACACTCTTAATTCAAAAAGAAGGTAAAGAAAAACGCCGTAATGCTGAATTAGAATTAGCCAATATGGAAGAAGATTTGAAACATAAACTACTTGAACTGACTCAATCTTAAAACAAAAAAGCCAACGTCACTTTACTTTAAGTTTCGTTGGCTTTTTATTTTTCCCAGAGAGGTAACTTAATCAGTTCAAATGTTTTAGGCGCAAGATTAGTCACGGTAATGCCTAACAAACGAATCCCTTTTTCTTGAATACTTTCAAAATACGACCATAATTCATGAGCATGATAAAATAAATCTTCTTGTAACCAAACATAGTCTGGTAAAGTGACTCTCTTAGTAAACGTGTGATATTCTTTATCTCTAATTTTTAAAACAACCGTCATCCCTTGCAATTGGTGTTTGGCTAACGCTCGCTCGACCTCCTTCGCTAAACCTCGCAACTCAACCGTCACCTCGTCTGGCGTATGTAGGACTTTAGCATATGTATTTTCACGGCCAACTGATTTAGGATCGCGTTCAGCACGAACTGGAGCATTATGCACTCCACGAACTTTACGATATAAAGAGTAGCCCATTTTACCAAATGCTTGAATTAATTCCATTTCATTTTTTTCTGCTAGCTCTTTCCCAGTAAATATTCCCATCTCATGCATTTTAGGTACCGTCTTTTTCCCCACACCATAAAACTTTTCAATCGGTAATTTTTCAAGAAAAGGGATGGCTTCATCTGGTAAAATTGTCGTTAAACCACTAGGCTTTTGATAATCAGAAGCTAGTTTTGCTAGAAATTTATTATAGCTCACTCCCGCTGAACACGATAAATGTAATTCATGCCAAATATCTAATTGAATCAATCGGGCAATACGAATCGCACTACGAGCATCAATTTTATTAATCGTCACATCCAAATAAGCCTCATCTAGCGCTAGCGGCTCAACAATATCTGTATAACGATGAAAAATCAGATGAATTTGTTTTGAAATCTCTGCATAATGCGCATGTCTCCCTGGCACAAAATTAGCTTTAGGGCATAACTCATAGGCTTTCTGGGCACTCATAGCCGAGTGAATTCCATATTTTCTAGCTTCATAATTAGCTGTGGTAACCACCCCACGTCCGCCCGTATCGCTTGGATGCCTAGCAATAACCAAAGGATAGCCTTTTAATTCAGGACGATCCCGTTCTTCGACAGAAGCATAAAAAGCATCCATATCAATATGGATTATTTTACGAGAAACATCATTTTTTAACGGAAATACTAAATCCTGAGCCATCTTTCTCTCCCTTTCTAAAAGCAAACGTACGTTCTTATCCATTATAACTAAAAACATAAAAAAAAACCACTAAAGCCGTCGCTCTAGTGGAAATGAAGGTTGTTATTACTTTCTCTCGATAGGAGTTAAGTATAAAAAACCAATTCGGGATAATTGGTATGCAACTATTTTACTCTTTTATGATTAAAATCAACCCATTTTCTGTTGGTAATCCAATAAAAAAAGAATGAGAAATATCTCATCCTTTAGAAATTAGTCCATTCACCTTCATCAATATCATCATAAACTTCTTCTTGTTTTAAAAATTTACCTTTTGATAAATCATCATAGAAAGCTGCTTTTGTTGCTGCTGTATAAGGAATCAAATAGATTAAAATTAAACCAAAGGTAAAGGGAACTAAAAGCCACCAACCAATAAAAGTTAAATCTAACCAAAACAAACGCCCTTTATGTCCTCTAATTAATTCGCGACTCTCTGTTATAAATGAGGTTACCGGCATTGAGCGTGTATCTTTATGCGTGGTTAAATCTTTATAAATAAAGTTAGCTTGTGAATAAGAGTAAGTTTTTACTATTCCTGGAATAATAAAAAGTAAGCTCCATAAACTAGTAAAAATGTTAATCAATAAATTAATTAAAAAGATAGGAACAAAATCTTGACCGTTAAACAAACGAAACGCATCTTTAACGCCGACAGGGCCTGTTGTTTCTTTACGTATCATATCTAAAAAAGTAAAAGAAATCCCCAGAGTAATAAAAATTCCAACAAACGATAAAATCGGTTCAATTATAAAACTAAAACCTGGGCTACTCTCTCCAATACTATCATAACTACTTTCTCCGAATTCAGATATCTCATTTGCCGTAGATGAATACTCAGTTACAAAATAATAAAAGCCAGCAATCGCTAGAGTAATGATAAAAATAGAGATTAATTGAAGTAGGATTGGAACCAAACTTAATTTTATAGCTTCTCCCCAACGACCTTTCAGAGAATCTTTTGCCACTTTCTTTAGTTCACTCGATGTTTTATACATGGTGTACTCGACCTCCTTTTTTTACAGTTTATCACGTTTTTAAAAAGACTACTACTATTTTAAATGAACAACATATTTTTTATGTGACCCTAGTTTACTCAATGCCCTCTTCTTTTAAAACAATTCTTCCATTTTTATTACGCAACCGGGATTGAGTAAAATTAAGTTAGACTCGACTACTCGACGTTGACTAGCCTCTTCAAGGGCTAATCGATAAAGATTCATTTGTCCTTGATAACGTTGCTTGATTTTTTCAATTTCTTTTTTGTCTTGAGGATTTTTTACATAATCCGTTTTAAAATCATATAATACAAGTCCTTCTTTTGTTTCAAAATACCCATCAATAATCCCATGAACCAATAATTGATCTCGTGATTTTTCTGGATAATCTTTAAACAATTGATGAGCATATAATAAGAGTGAGAAAGGCTGCTCACGTTGTAAAGTCGCTTGATAATTCAACATTTTCTGACCAAAATCTGAAGCAAAAAAACTTAATAGATTGGCTATCGAAACTTGTTGTCCTACTTTTTTAGTAATTAACCCTCGACTAATCAAATCCTCTAAGAGCTCTGTCAAACTTGTTTGAGTGATTGGTGTATCAAAAGATAACAATTGCATCAAAAGATGGGTCGCTGTCCCAATTTCTGCACGACTGACTTCATCCTGTTCTTGAACAAATTTAGGCTTTTTAAATTCTTGCTCTACATAACGAAACCCCGTTGTTTCATTTACTTTGGTTAAGTCTAGCCATTGCAATTTTTGGGCATCAGGGTCTTCAAAGACACGTTTAATTTCTGATACTGATTGATAACTCGTTGTTTTCGTTGCCCATTCAAAAGGATAGTCAAAATTCAATAAATCTGTGACTTCTTTAAGTTTAGCAACATTCGGTTTTAAATCAATAACTAATGAAGCTTTTTCATCTTTTTGCTCAACTGAAAGATGCATCATCTCGCTCAACTGTTCATCATTATAAAATGATAACCCGATTGGAACTTCTAAATCTGCCAGTGCAGTGACACTAGAAACCTCGATTTCTGGATACGCTTTTTGAATCGATGGTACCCGAACTAACGTCATTCCAATCCAACTCATTAAACTTTGATGACTTAATTTTGTAGCAATCGGGACAATGATTTCTTGCGTGGTTAAATTATTTTGCCATTTTTTAAATGCGGTTTCTTTATTTTTATAAGAACCAACTAAGTATAATTTTTGTTCCGCTCGTGTAAACGCCACATAAAGTTTTCGCATCTCTTCCGCTAATAACTTCCGTTTCTTTTGTTCGCCAATCACACTAAAAGGCAAAGTTTCATAGACTACTCGCGTTTCTTCCTCTAAATATTTAATTCCAGCTCCTAATTTTTCATCAAAGATATACTTATTGCTACGAACATCTTGTAAATTAAACTGTTTAGCTAAATCTAAAACAAAAACAACTGGAAACTCAAGTCCTTTACTTGCATGAATAGTCATCACCCGAACGGCTTCTTCCTCAACATGGCTCGCCGGTTCAGCTAAATCCTTATCTTTTGCTTGCATCTTTTCAATCAAACGAACAAATTGAAATAGACCTTTGAAGCTCATTTCTTCATAAGCTTCTGCTCGTTCATATAGCGCGTGGAGATTCGCTTGACGTTGTTTTCCAGAAGGCATACCGCTAACATAGTCTAATAAATCTGTTTGGTCATAGATTTTCCAAATTAAAGTAGCAAGTTTTTCTCGTCGTGCCATTTCACGCCAATCATCCAGTTGATTCAGGAACCATTCTAATTTTTGATACAACGAATCATTCTGTGTTTCTTTTGCCAAAAATTGTAACAAAGCATCGTAAAAATAGGCATTCGGAGCCATTTCACGAATACGAACTAATTCATTCTCAGCTAACCCAACAACTGGTGAACGTAAAACTGAAACTAACGGAATATCCTGATAAGGATTATCAATCACTTGGAGTAGCGCTACCATGATTCGAATTTCAGTGGCTTGAAAATAATTTTGTGTGTCATTAATCATCAAAGGAATTTCTAATTTCTTAAAAACATCTAAAATCACTAAATTATTTTTTTTCGTGGGCGTCAGCAATACAATATCGCTATATTTCAAATCACGTGTTGTCTTACTTTTTTTATCATACAACTGGAAGGGTTCCTTGATTAATTCTTGAATTTTTTTACCAATTAATAGCAACTCACCTTCTGTTTTATCATCAATTGTAAATTCAATATTTTCATCAAAAACGCCTTCTTCTGTTTCTTCTCGTTGACTTTCATAAATCAAAATCTCCGTTTGGTACGCTTCACTTTTGGGATAATCCTTAAAACCAGTGACAAGTTCTGCGCTCTTATCATAAGCAATTTGACCTAAAGAGGGATCCATTAACTGTTTAAAAACTAAATTTGTAAAATCTAAAACTGTGCTTCTTGAACGAAAATTCTCGGCTAGGATAATCCGACGTCCATCATTTTCAGTTGCATATTGTTCATATTTTTCGATAAATAAGGTGGGATCGGCTAAACGAAAAGCATAAATCGACTGTTTCACATCTCCTACCATAAATAAATTACCTTCATTCAACTTCGGTTGGCGTAACCAATACAAAATACTTTCTTGCAATCGATTAATGTCTTGATACTCATCGACAAGAACTTCCGCAAATTTCTCACGATAATAAGTAGAAGCAGCTGATTCTTGCCATCCATTATTTTCTGATAACTGACGTAAGATATTTAAAGTAAAATGCTCTAAATCGTTGAAATCAACCACATTTCTTTTCTTCTTTTCTTCACGAAAAGCGTTTATAAACTCTTTAGTTACCGCAACCATTTCTGTCACAAGTGGATAAGCCTGAGCCATTAAATCTACTGTATCTTGTGGTGAGAGGCTAAAATGTTTTTTTATTATTTTACTAATCTTTTCTTTGACTCCCCCTCGAACACCTTTAACTTGTTCATAAATTTCCAGCATTTCTTCAGAACTATCACTTTTTTTAGGTCCAGCGATTCTAGCAAATTTGAGGGTACTTGCTTGTTGATAAAAATCCTCTAACTCATCTGTTTCCAGTAACTCCATCAATCGGCTCAATTGTTCTAAGTCGCTTAAAATAACAGAAACAGTTTTTTTAAAATCAACCTCACCTTCAATAATAGAAAGTTGTGCCGTTAAAGAATCAATACCTTGATATAACTCCGCTAAAATTTCAGGTTTAACATAATCTTGGTATAATTCTAATTCTGCTAATTTTTTATTTTCAACATGATAGATGTCACTCAAAGAATCTAACCACGCTTCAGGACTTGGATTTGCTAATGCAAACAATTGCAATGAAAAAATAAGATTCGTTAATCCATTATCATTTCTGTCATTAGAAAAATTTTCTGCCAATCGATAAAAAGCTTCTTGACGCTCACCATAGAGTTTCTCTCGCAAATCATTCCAAGTATCCTCTTTTAACAACAAACTTTCTGTTTCATCCGTTAGTAAACGAAAAACAGGATCAATATCAATCAAATAATAATACTTACGAATAACGGTCAAACAGAAGGCATGGAGCGTACTAATCGCAGCTGTTGGCAATAGACTCAACTGACGGACAAAATGTTGCCTAGCTTCTACTGACAGAGCATCATCATTTATCGCCACTTGAACGGCCGATTGAATCCGTTGTTTCATTTCTTTAGCCGCAGCTTCTGTATAGGTCACAATCAGTAACTCATCCACACTCACGCCAGCCTTAATTTTTTGAATCACACGCTCAACTAAAACAGTCGTCTTACCCGATCCTGCCGAGGCAGAAATCAAAAGATTTGTTCCATCATCACAAACGGCTTGCCATTGTTTGTCTGTAAAATGACTAGCTAAAGGTTTTTCAATCTTGACCATTTTCGACTTCCTCCTCAGGTACTGATAATTCATTAATAATTTCTTCTTTTGTTAATTTCTTCAAACGATGATACTCATTTTCTTTAAGCATTACATCAAACTGACAAACACTCCTAAATGGACAATAACCACAGGCAACCCGTTCCTTCTTGCTATCATCATAGGCTGGGTCTAACTTGGTAGAACCTGCAAAGATTGCTTCTCCTGCGTCTTGAAATTTGGACTCATTATTTTTTAAAAGCAAAGATAGTTCTTTTTCAGTCACAAATTGAGACGACTTCATCGCTTCTTCTTTTTTTATTTGTCGATAAGGATAAACTAGCGAAGACACACCAGGTTCAATTTCTTTATCCAAATGTTCTAGTACCAGAGGATCTTTTAATAATATTCCTTCATATCGAAACTCTTTTAACATTTGAGCATTCAAAACCTCGTCATCGACTGGAATAACCGGTTTAAGCGTTGGATTTTTAACATGAAGGTAAAAAGCGCCAGCAGCTTTGACTTGATTATTTTTAACTAATTTTTCAGCATTACGTAATGCGACATCTAAATACGTAATCATCTGTAACGCTAATCCATAATAAGCATCAATAAAATTAAATTCATGTTTACTTGATTTATAATCGACAACTGATAAATAATCAACCCCTGCTACTTGCATATGATCAACACGATCAATTTTCCCACGGACTTTCAAGCTTTTCCCACGTTGTAAAGGAAATTCTAAGCCGGCAACACCGACTTTTTCCCAAGCTTCTCCGAATAAAAGTTCCGTTTGAAGTGTCGTCATACCACTGCGATGACTCTGTTCACGTAAAGACCAACTCATACGATGAATGGTTTTTTCTAGTTGATACTTGATATATAACATGCGGTGGCTCGTATCCAAAATGGAAAAGCGATGGTCACCAAGAACTCGTTTCAAAACCGAATCTGAAAGTTCACGAACTTCTTCTTTTGTTAAATCTGATAAATGACGTTTTGAACTCACTAGTTCTTTAAAAAAGGCATCCAAAACCTCGTGATAAAAATCACCGGCAACTGCTGGGGATAATTCGTAAACTTGACGGGGTTTCAATTTTAATCCATGCTGTAAAAAATAACGATATTGACAGAGATAAAAACTTTCTACTTTAGAAATAGAGGCTCGAATTGTTGCTCCATATAAAGCGTCGACTGACTCCTCCGTTAACGTTTCTGGTATATTTTGATACGTTAAACTTTCTAATACGCGTTCCGTTTGAAGTGGCATTTTTTTCAGAAGACGTTTCTCTAATTGTTGCCATAACCAAGACAAAGGTAATTTATCTTCCTGTAGCCTCCGCTTGACCCCTACTAAATCACGCAACAACATTCGATCCGTTGAAAAATTAGTAACCACATCTAAATAATTCAATTCAGGTTCTGTTAAAACTTCCTGAACTTGAAGAGATGAGCCATGACTCAATATTGATAAATACGGAGATGGTTTCAAATCTTTCACTTGATCACTACGTTTTGAATACGTTAGAATCAAACGTTCTGTCGAGGATAATAAGGCTAAATAAAAAACGTAAGGCTCTCGAATAAAATCAGCGTTAGCATCTTTTTTTAAATATTTATCTTCCACTAAGAATGTTTTAAACAATGACCGTTCTTCATCTGTTAGTAAGGTTTTATTTTCGATTTTCTTAGGAAAAGATTGGTCTGTCATCCCGATAATAATCGTCACAGGGCGTTTCTCCGCTTGAACAAAATCAACCGATGATACCATTAATTGATCGACAGTTGCCGGTACTTTCCGATAGGTTATTCCTTCAAGTCCACTAATTAATATTTGTTCAAAACTAGACCATTCAAAGCTTTCAGTTCCCAGTAACTCTACAAACTCATCTAATAAATTCATCAGCTCTTGCCAAATATGTTCATGGTTTTTAGCCATTACCAGTTCTCCACGAGATAACGCTTGTTGGCGAAATTGTTTCAATTGATGCTCTACTCCTGAAGAGATTAAAAAGTTATAAAAAATGACACAAGCTTCTTCATAAGTTTTCGCTTCTTCAAACGCTTGATAAAAATCAGGTAAATTGGCACGAATAGCCTCTCGAACTTCATTTGAAGCCTTTTCCATCAATTGATCTTGATTGTTTTCCTCTTCACCTAATGATTGATAAGTTACATAACGCCATGGCCATTCGCGTAACCAATCATGCCCACTAAAACCACTCGCTAAGACAACATTTTCAGTATAATCAATTTGTCGACGCCATTCTTTTTGCTGTTCTTCCCATTCCTCAAGTGAAACATTTTCTTCAAAATTGGGTTTAAACAATTCAGTCCGTAAAAATCGTAAGACATCATGCTCTTGATAATACCGATCTTTCATTCGAAATAGGGTTGTTGTCCATTCAATCAGGGGATGATGTTTCATCTCACTTTCCTCATTCAAATAATAAGGAATATCATGTCTTGTAAACACAGGTTCTAAAACTTTTTGATATTGACTTGCTTCTCTAGTTAACAATAAAATATCTCGATAACGATAATTTTCTTCTGCCACTAAGCGACGAATTTCTTTAGCAACCACCACCATCTCACCATAAGGGTCTTCACAACTCAAAATAGCTAACCGATTATTTGATAGAGTTCTCGTTTCTTTAACGACGGATAACGTTTGGCTTTCTCGCCAAATCTCATCTAACGCAATTAAATCCTTGTCTTTAGAAGTACTTAATCGCTGATCAAATAAAATTGGAACACGAGCCATTTTGGCCGTTTGATAAAGTTCAAAATAAACTTGTCCAGGGTGATAAAATAAATCATGAGATTCGGGTAGTCGATCAGGATATGGTCGATCCAATACCAAACTCACTTTAACTTCACCGGCAACTTGACATAAAACAGCCATCAATTTTTTTTCAACTGCCGTTAAACTAGAAAATCCAGATATGATAAACATGACGTTACTTAAATCTTTCTCGCTTAAATAATCTGCTAAACGACTTTTAACGTCCTCTGTTTCACCATTGACTGCTTGACATTTTTCTAAATAATACCGATAAATTAATTGCAAATCTGATAACTTAGCAAATGTGTCCTTCAAGACGTGCTGTTGATCAAGTGCTGTCTGTAAAACTTCTAAATCCTCTGGATCAATATTTCCTAATTGTAATTCATCAAATAATTCGATCAATTGCTGCATAAATCCTGGTTTGTTTAATTCATAACGATATAATTCTATTTCTGCCTCATGTTCTAATAATACTTGTTTTAGTAACATCAGCTTTCCTGATTCAGATAATACTTTTTGTTGATAGCTTGCCGTATGCTGCATTAAGTGCCAAGCTAAACGTGAAAACGAAAAAATCTGCAAGCGAGTGCTCGCCATATTTTTTAAATTTTGATAGGGTGGTAACTCATGTAGAGATTTTAAAACATTAACTTCTGTTTCAAATTTGACATGATTGGGAACAATGTAAAAAACATCATGCTTAACGTCTTGTTGTAACCATTCACTGGCATGAAGGAGCAACGCTTCGGCATGATTTTCCTTTGCTGTTCCAATACAAAACTGAATACTCATGAATTAACCTCATTTCTTTGTCATTGATAGCCTCATTTTAACATAATTTAAGATATTAAAAAAACCATGAAATATTACTATTTCATGGTCCTTTATACTTATTATTTAACTAGACCCCACTTGGACACTGGCCAGAAAGAAAATTTCACATCGCCTAAAATCGTTGCTTCATCAATAAAACCAATCATTCGACTATCTTTAGAATTTTGACGATTATCTCCCATCACAAAATAGTGTCCTTCTGGAACTTTCGTTTGCCCAGTGACTTCTTCAAGGGTGAAATCCTTAGTTACTGGTAACCCTTCAGGAAGTAAGTCTGGATCATTCCCTTTCTTCAGTTCATCCAAATAAGGCTCTTTATAAATTTTACCATTGAGATATAATTGGTCATCTTTGTATTCAATCGTGTCTCCCGGCATCCCAATTACTCGTTTGATATACTTCTTACTTGGTTCATCTGGAGCTGGAAAGGTCACAATATCAAACCTATCAATTTTTGTCATTTTTAAGCTAATAATTCTCTCACGGTCTACTAGAGTCGGATTCATTGAGTCTCCAGAAACAATTACTGAAGTAAACACAAAGACTTTAAGTAGAATTAAGACAATAATCAAGCCAACATACCATAGTAAATCTTTAATCCATGGTTTTGCATTCATCCTTATATCACCTTCAATTCATAATAGTTTTATTTTAACATAACATCAACTTCATGAACAGTTTATCTAAATATATTCGATTATTCTTCAAACTTTTTTATTTTATAAAATAAATTAATTCTATCTATTACTTTAAAGCCAACTCATTCTTTTTATGGTATAGTTTTTTATAGATTAATATAAGAAAGGAGAATTCAAATCGAACAAAAAAAAATATGGTTTATGGACCGCGACCTCAATGATTGTCGGTATTTGTGTTGGTTCCGGTATTTTTTTCAAAGTAGATGATATTTTAGCTTATACGGGAGGAAATGTTACACTCGGTGTCATTGTTTTCATCATTGGTGCTTTTAGTATTATTTTCGGTAGTATCTCGTTAACGAATCTAGAAATTTTAACAGATAAAACCGGTGGGATGGTTGCCTATTTTGAAGACTTTTTTAGCCCGAAAATCGCAAGTGGTTTTGGCTGGTACCAAACCTTCCTCTACTACCCTACGGTTATTGCCGTTGTTTCTTGGGTCTCTGGAATTTACACATTGCTCTTATTTGATTTGCCCAATACCTTTTCATTACAAATGCTCATTGGGTTAATCTATCTTCTCTTTTTTTATGCTATTAATATTTTTTCAAAAAATTTAGGAGGCCATTTTCAAGTTTTCTCGTCCCTCATAAAACTTATTCCATTACTTGGCGTTGGACTTGTTGCTTTTTTTTGGCACCAAAATACACCCAATCTACCCATTGGCGTTCCTGCCCAAATACCGAGCAGTACTAGTTGGGGCTGGTTAGCCGCTTTAGCTCCTATGGCCTTTTCTTTTGATGGTTGGCCCATTGCTTTGACTATTTCAAATGAAGTTAAAGATAGTAAAAAAAACATGCCAAAAGCTCTTGTTTTAGGACCTTTAATTGTATTAACGGTCTATCTGACTTATTTTTTAGGCATGACTCATATCCTAGGAGCAGACTATATCTTAGCTGTTGGTGACGGTGCTGTTACAAAAATTGGCCAATTATTGTTGGGACGAAGCGGTGAAAAAGTTCTTTTATTTTTTGTCTTAATTTCAGTCTTAGGTGTGGTTAATGGCGTGATATTGGGACACTTGCGGATGCCGAAAGCCCTAGTCACGAAAGAAATGTTACCTTTACCCAAACATCTGACGATCTATTCATCAAAATTAAATCATTATTCTGCCGTAATTAGTTTTTTAACCACTCTTTTTTGGTTTGCTATTCATTATTTAACGCAAGCTTTTCACTTATTACCAACAGGAGATATCAGTGAAATTGCCGTCGTTTTTGGCTATTGTTTTTACATCACACTGTATCTAAAAGTTTTTAATATGTATCGACACAAACAATTATCAAATAGCTTTACTAGCCTAATTGCTCCTATTTTTGCCATTATTGGCGGTCTGGTGATTGTCATTGGTGGAGTGTCTTCAAATCCAATCCAAATGAGCGTTTCCTTTGTTCTATGTGCCATTTTTTATTGGATTGGTGTTGCTTACTATAAAAGACGGCATCTCATGAATTAATCAGTGTCAGACTAGCAAAGACATTGTTTTTTATTCGAGAATAAAAAAATCTGAATGACTTAAAAAGTCACTCAGATTTTATTTTTTTATAGAGATTGATACGTTTTAACGACATTATCAACAGTGAAGCCATAGTTTTCAATCACAGTATTACCCGGAGCACTTGCCCCAAAGCGATCAATACTCATTGTTTTTCCATCTAAGCCAACATAACGATCCCAACCAAATGATGCTCCCATTTCGATTGAAACACGTTTTCTCACCGCTTTTGGTAAAACAGATTCTTGATAGGTTGAATCTTGTTGATCAAACAACATTGTCGATGGCATTGATACCACAGAAACATCATGACCTGCTGCACGTAATTCTTTTTGTGCTTCCATTGCTAGATTCACTTCAGAACCAGTTGCAATCAAGATTCCTTCTGGAACCTCTCCTTGTTGTGCAGATAAAACATAAGCCCCACGTTCAACTGAAGCGTAAGCTTTTTCTTTTGTTCCTTCAAGCACAGGTAAGTTTTGACGAGATAAAGCCAAAACTGTCGGTGTTGTTTTAGATGACACCGCTAATTTCCAAGCAGCTGCAACTTCATTTCCATCTGCTGGACGAATCACGTTTACATTTGGCAAGCCACGTAAACTTGATAATTGTTCAATAGGTTCATGCGTTGGCCCATCTTCACCAACAGCAATTGAATCATGCGTTAACACATATGTTACAGGAACATTTTGAATAGCAGCTAAACGAACGGCTGCCTTAAAGTAATCAACAAAAACAAAGAATGTCCCACCATAAACACGTCTTCCACCATGCAATGCGATACCATTCATTGCTGCTGCCATACCAAATTCACGAACACCAAACCAAATATTACGACCTTCATATTGACCAGGTTCAAAATCTTTTTCTGCTGCCATCATTGTATTGTTTGATGAAGAAAGGTCCGCTGAACCTCCCCAAAGATTTGGAACATTTGCCGCTAATGCTTGGATAGCCTCTTTACTCGTAATACGACTTGCTGAACTTTCGCCTACTTCGTATTGTGGAAGAATGCTTTCTAAATCAACCTCAATTTCACCACTAAATGCGGCCTTAAATTGAGCAGCTAATTCAGGATAGGCTACTTGATACTCATCAAATAAAGCGTTCCATTCACTTTCTGCATTTTCACCCTTCGCTACCATCGTTTCATGGAAGCGTTGCGCTACTTCTTCTGGCACGGTAAAGTCTGGATAGTCCCAACCATATACCTCTTTAGCATGCTTGATGCCTTCTGCTCCAAGAGGCGCTCCGTGAACTTTATTCGTTCCTTCATTTGGAGCTCCAAAACCAATCACTGTTTTTATTTCAATAATAGTTGGTTTGCCTGTTTCAGCTTTAGCTGTTTCAATTGCTTCAGAAATTGCTACTAAGTCATTACCATCTTTAATTAAAAGATGTTGCCAACCTGTTGCTTCGAAACGTCCTTTAACATCTTCACTAAATGACTTATCTAACGGGCCATCTAAGGAAATATCATTTGAATCATAGAGAACGATTAATTTATCTAATTTTAAATGTCCTGCTAAACTAATCGCTTCTTGAGAAATACCTTCCATCAAATCACCATCACCACATAATGCATAAGTATAGTGATCAACAATTTTAAATTTATCTTTGTTATAAGTGGCTGCAAGATGTGCTTCTGCCATCGCAAAACCGACACTCATTGCAATTCCTTGCCCTAAAGGACCAGTTGTTGCTTCAACACCATCTGTATGTCCTACTTCAGGATGTCCAGGAGTTAAACTGTTCCATTGACGGAAATTTTTCAATTCAGACATTGGTAGGTTATAACCCGCTAAATGTAGCAAGCTATATAACATACTTGAACCATGTCCTGCTGAAAGGATAAAGCGGTCACGATCAACCCAGTTAGTTCCCGTTGTTGGATTTACCTTTAAATGCTTTGTCCACAATGCATAAGCCATTGGAGCTGCGCCCATTGGTAAACCAGGGTGACCAGAATTTGCCTTTTGAATCATATCTAAACTTAACGTACGGATAGTATTAACACCTAATTGATCTGTTTTATCGAACATACAAAAGCCTCCTATTATTTAGGTTTTTTTTACCTTTATCCACATTCTAACCATTTTAATCACTTTTTGCAAGGCTTTTCATCGTAATTTTTTTCTTTTTAGCGATCGTGAATTCCTTTATCTTTCTGAATTTGTTTTAGTTTCTCTGGTGTCACGTCTGTTCCTTCTTCATCAACTACTTTCATTCCTTCTATATGATGACGCATTCCCTTTCTAAAATGAAAAAGATATTCTTCTCTTAACTTTTTTTGCTCATCCTGTTCTGCAAGTGTTAAACCTTCACTTGTCTTGGCTTTCTTGGCCAACTCATTGATGCGACTTAATTTATCATGTGATAACATTTTATTTCCTCCTTAAATTTTATCTTCCTCACTAGAATAGCCTAATCTTTTAAAAAAAACAATTGATTTACCAGGCGAACAGACGTTTGATTAATCATCAAGGTTATGCTATGATAAATAAAAAGAAACAATAAGCGAGGGAAAGCTATGACAAAAAAACAGACCTCTAGACAATTAGAGATAATAAGCTGTATTTATCAACACCTCAATGATCGAGGATATCCACCTACCGTTCGAGAAATTGGCGAGGCAGTCAACTTGTCTTCAACCTCGACTGTTCATGGTCATTTATCACGCCTAGAAAAAAAAGGGTTAATTTTAAGAGATGCAACGAAGCCTCGTGCCATCGAGTTAACGCAGGAAGCTTTAACTTTAATTGGCGTTAGACCCAAAACCATTCCGTTATTAGGAGTCGTCACTGCTGGAGAGCCTATCTTAGCTGTAGAGGATGCTTCAGACTTCTTTCCTATTCCTCCGCATCTTAAGTATGAGGAAAACAGTCTTTTCATGCTTACTATTCGAGGTGAAAGTATGATTAACGCCGGGATTTTTGATGGGGACCATGTGATTGTTAGAAAGCAAGCTTCTGCGAACAATGGAGATATCATTATCGCAATGACTAATGAAAATGAAGCGACTTGCAAACGGTTCTTCAAAGAAAAAACTTATTACCGATTACAACCTGAAAACGATACGATGGAACTTATTATTTTGGACGAAGTTAGTATTCTAGGAAAAGTAATCAGTCTTTATCGTAGTCAAATATAAAGCCATTCGTGCTTTATATTTTTTAATAAAAAAACGAACATACATTCGCAACAATCATTAATTTATTTTATTAGGAGGAATTTTTTATGCAAATGGTTAGGTTAACGGCATTACTATTAATTGTATTAACAATTGGGATTGTTTTAGGTTCTTTAGGTTGGAAGATTGCACTTGCTGTTTTAATTCCCCTTGTTTTTGTTTGGTTAATGATTTGGGATGAAAAATCTTACCTTCAAAACTATCACAAACATCCCTATTAAACTTATTCTTGCTAAAGTCTAAAAACTCCCTTACTCTTATCTTATATGAAAGTAAAGGAGTTTTTTTATGCCAACAACAATAGAGCTCATCCAAAAATTAACCAGCATCCCTTCACCAACAGGTAATACTTATGAAATCATCGAATTCATTCAAGATTTGCTAGCAGAACACAACCTGACAAGTCAACTCACGAATAAAGGAGCACTGCTCGTTAGTGTTCCCGGGAAAAATGATCACCACCACCGATTTATTACCGCCCATGTTGATACTCTTGGTGCGATGGTCAGAGCAATCAAACCAAATGGACGACTAAAAATTGATTTAATTGGCGGTTTTCGCTTTAATGCGATTGAAGGAGAATACTGTACGATTGAAACTCAATCTGGTCAAAAAATTTCCGGAACAATTTTAATGCATCAAACAAGTGTCCACGTCTATAAAGATGCTGGAACTGCGGAGAGAAATCAAGAAAACATCGAAATTCGTCTGGATGAAAAAACTAAAAATGCAGAAGAAACCAAACAACTTGGTATTCAAGTCGGTGATTTTATTAGCTTTAATCCACGAACTGAACTTACGACTAGTGGTTTTCTAAAATCTCGTCACCTTGACGATAAAGTTTCAGCTGCTATACTCTTACAATTTTTAATCCAAAATAAACAGCAAGAATTACCAGTAACGACTCATTTCTTCTTCTCAAATAATGAAGAAATTGGTTATGGAGGTAATTCAAATATTGACGACCGTGTCGTTGAATACGTTGCTGTTGACATGGGAGCCATGGGGGATGATCAACAAACAGATGAATTCAGTGTTAGTCTGTGTGTTAAAGATGGAAGTGGTCCTTATCACTTAGGTCTACGACGTCACCTTGTTGATTTGTGCCAATCAAATAAAATTCCATATCAATTAGATATTTATCCTTACTATGGTAGTGACGCTTCTGCGGCAATGCGTGCAGGATACGATGTTAAACATGCTTTATTTGGTGCTGGTATCGAATCCAGCCACGCTATGGAACGAACACACCTCGATTCAATCCAAGCGACTGAACAACTAGTCACCACCTATTTATTAAGTCCCCTTTCTTAAAAAGGAGAACTTCTTCATATTCACCATTTTACTTGACCTTTTTTGAACTAAGTAGTATTGTTGTTATATAAGCTTATAATATAGTGTAGATTTTTATCTACGATAAGCAGGCAAATTGTAAATTGCTTAAGTTTTATTTTACAAGATTTAATTGACTTCTTTACTTCAGTTAAATTTGCCACGCTTGAATTTAAGTTTATGTTCGTCAGCTTTCAATTGTTTGACATACACTTGAGAGAGGAAGTAAGCTAATCGGGTGCTCAATCCAACGATTAAACTGCTTGAAGTAAATAACGAACTGAATTAAGATATTATTCTGAAGGAGGAAGATTATTTATGTCAGTAGTATTAAAAGTAGAAGAAAGAGCGACTAGACCAAGATCTATTCGTAAAAGTTTAAGAAAGGCTGGACAAGTACCAGCAGCAATCAACGGAAATGGTGTTTCTCATTTATCTATTTCTTTAGATGCAGCAGAACTAGAAAAAGCAATTCGTGAAAACGGACAAAACGCTGTTTATAGTTTAGACTTAGACGGAAAACAAATCAGTACTTTATTACATACTTATGAGTTAGATACATTTTCAAAAGCTTGGGTTCATGCAGAATTCTTAGCTGTTGATATGAATGAAAAACAAGAAGTGGAAGCTGAATTAGTTCTGACTGGAACTGCTAAGGGAGTTAAAGCTAGTGGAGTATTAGAACAAAACCTTTATAACGTTATTGTTTCTGCTACACCAGACAAATTACCTGAACGTGTTGAAGTTGACATCACTAAGTTAGAAATTGGGGATTCACTACAAGTTAAAGATATTCCAGTTAATAAAGATTACGATATCATCACTGATGTTGAAGAACAAATCTGTGCCGTTGTTGAAGCTCAAGCAATGCCAGAAGTTGATCCTGATGCAGTAGTTGCTGAACCAGAAGTAATCAATGCTAAACCAGAAGCTGAATAATATAAATTAAAAAAAGAGACTGACCTTTCTAGGTTGGTCTCTTTTTTGTGTCTACCATTTTTCTTGATTGAGATCATCGTCACTCTTTCAGATTTCTTAAAGCTTTCATAATTTTGAGAACTAAAGATAAAGTCTACTATAAATTGTGTTAAAATAACGTTTGACATTATATCTATACTTAAGGAGTGTACCCTTTATGGTAGGCATTGATAAAATTAATTTTTATACCCCAAATACTTATGTTGACTTAATTGATTTAGCAAATGAGCGTAACATTGATCCAAATAAATTCACCATTGGCATTGGTCAGGCAAAAATGGCCGTCCCTCCCATCACACAAGATACGGTCAGTATGGCAGCTAATGCCGCCTTTCCTCTACTCACAAAAGAAAATAGAGAATTGATTGATTTGGTAATTGTCGGTACTGAAACTGGCGTTGACCAATCAAAAGCAACCGCAACTTTTGTACATGAACTACTCAATATTCAACCTTTCGCTAAGGCCGTTGAAATCAAACAAGCATGTTATGGTGCGACAGCCGGTTTGATGATGGCTCTAGATTACGTGACGAATCACCCCACTCGTCAAGCCTTAGTCATCGCTTCCGATATATCACGTTATGGCTTAGCCACTGGGGGGGAAGTGACACAAGGAGCTGGTGCAGTTGCCATGCTTGTCACTCACCAACCTCGATTGCTTGAATTAAACAAGGATAGTGTTGCAATGACAGAAAATATTTTTGATTTTTGGCGCCCTAATTATTCAGATACAGCCATTGTTGATGGTAAGTTTTCAAATGAAGCCTATGCTCACTTTTTTAACAAAATTTGGAATGAACATCAAAAAAGAACCGCGTTAACTTTTTCAGATTATGCAGCTTTATGCTTTCACTTACCTTATACAAAAATGGGAAAAAAAGCTTTACTCCCTCTTTTAGAAAATGAAACCGAAAAAATAATGACTGATTTGTTAACTCACTACGAACAAAGCACTTACTATACTCGAGATATTGGTAATATTTATACCGGTTCACTTTACTTAGGGCTAATCTCCCTTCTAAACCACGCAACAGACTTAAAAGCAGGACAACGAATTGGCTTCTTTAGTTATGGTTCTGGCGCTGTCGGTGAGTTTTTCAGTGGTCAACTTGTTGCTGGTTATGAAAATCAGCTTTTAAAAACAGAACAAAAACAATTGCTTTTCAACCGAATTAAATTGAACGTTCCTGACTACGAAGCTATTTTTAACGAGGTTTTACCCAAAGATGGTTCTGACATCCAACTCGAACGAAAGCAGGACACGGGTAAGTTTTACCTATCCGAGATAAAAAATCAGCAACGGCACTATACTTGTGAGTAATGGAGGTTTATGATGACACAACATTCAACTAAATTTTACAATCTTTCCCGAGAAGAACGATTAAAACAATTGAAACAAACCACGAGTTTAAATCAAGAGGATATTGATGCTTATCTACACAACTCTCTACTTGCCCCAGACGTTGCAAATGCATTAATTGAAAACCAAATTAGTCAATTTGCATTGCCAATGGGAGTCGCTCTCAATTTTAAAATGAACGGAAAAAAATATGTCGTTCCAATGGTCGTTGAAGAACCTTCTGTCATTGCCGCTGCTAGTCATGCTGCTAAGCTTTTTAACAAAAATGGTTTTACTGCAACTTCTGCAATTAAAGGAATGATTGGCCAAATTATTTTAAAAGAAGTTCAAGAACCTCAAAAAGTGATTGCACAACTTCAACAACAAGAAACAACCATTTACAAGATGGCTGAAATCGCGCATCCTTCGATCGTTAAACGTGGTGGTGGTTTAAAAAATATTGAATATCGTATCGTCAAAAATCCGAAAAATAATCATGATTACCTTACTCTTCACCTTATCATTGATACCTTGGACGCAATGGGTGCTAATATTGTGAATACAATCCTTGAAGGTGTGACTCCTCTTATTGAATCCATTAGTGGACACCAGGCCCTTCTCTCTATCTTAAGTAACTATAATACTGAATCACTAGTTACTGCTACTTGCCGTGTTCCCATTGAGCAACTAGCCAGCCAGACTAAATATAGTTCCGAAGAAATAGCTAAACGCTTAATTGAGGCTAATAATTACGCTAAATTAGACCCCTACCGCGCGGCAACACATAATAAGGGAATTATGAATGGGATTGATTCATTAGTCATAGCAACAGGAAATGACCCCCGTGCTGTTGAAGCTGGTATCCAGGCCTATGCAGCTAGAAACGGAAGCTATCAATGTTTAACAGAATGGTTCAGAGAAGATGATGACTTAATTGGTAAAATGACGCTCCCCCTTTCTATTGGAACTGTTGGGGGGGCTATCTCAGTCTTGCCCCTTGCTAAAACTAATTTAAAACTACTAACTATCAAATCAGCTGATGAATTAGCTCAATTGATAGTTAGCGTAGGTTTGGCACAGAACTTTGCCGCACTTAGAGCCTTAGTCACTGATGGAATCCAAAAAGGACACATGAACTTACATGCAAGTTCACTTGCTATTCAAGTGGGTGCGGTCAATCAAGAAATTACTCAGCTCACTGGACTTTTAAGACAAGAAAAGACGATGAATACTGAAATTGCTAAAGACTTACTGCAGAGAATCAGAAAAACGACCAACTAAACATTGGTCGTTTTTGATTCGTTTCCTTTTGACGAAGAACCAAAAAAACAGGTAGGAATAAATTCCTACCTGAAAGAAAATTCTTTTTTCTAGTATAATCGTTGAAGAGATGTTTATCTTTTAAATAAATTACTTCTTCTCATTAGATTTCTTTTCTTTGATAAATTTTTGAGCATCATCTAAACGTTCTGTTAATTCTTTTTTAACTTTAACTTTGTTATCCAAAGGTTTTACTAGTTTACTAGTTTCCTAGCCTTATCAACATCTTCAGTTGTTATATCACTACGAAACTCTTTCAAATCAGAACCTTCATATAATGATAAAACACCATCCATTGCTTTGGCTAATTCATCTAATTCCTTTTTCTTAACACTACTTTCAGCAATTTTTTTGTCGGTTTTAGTAGTTACTTTAGCTGATTTGTTACTAGGACTAGAAAAATCAAAACTCTTAATACCAATAAAAGCAATTGCTACCACTACAATTAAAATTAAAAAATAAATCAACAATTTTTTCTTTTTAGATGAATTGTCTTTATGTTGATCAGCTCTCAAGTAGTTCTACACCTTCCAGTAATTATTTACCTTTTCTGAAGAATACAAATGCTCCAGTAAGCATAGATAATAATCCACCAGCAACTAAACCACCATTTACAGTGTCATTAGTTTGAGGTAATTTTTTAGCATCAGCTTTTTTAGCTGTTGCTGCTTTAGTTGTTGTATCTTTCTTAGCTACAGTAACTTTTTTAGCTGGTTTTTTACCATTATCTGCTGGTTTTTTACCATCATCTGTTGGTTTTGTTCCTGCATCTGTTGAATCTGTCGCGTCTGTTGAATCTGTCGCATCTGTTGAATCTGTCGCGTCTGTTGAATCTGTCGCGTCTGTTGAATCTGTCGCGTCTGTTGAATCTGTCGCGT